>CALMMI010000142.1 GCA_937868245.1 uncultured Ignavibacteria bacterium
TTATAAAGAAAGTCAGTTGTAGTAACTGACTTGACTTGGTTGTCTGTATATTTACAACATTTCAATGCACGGCGGTATCAATTACATTAATTTAAAATTAATATATAATTCCAAGAGAAACTATGATTTCTGTCATGCAGGCACAAAATGCAATTACCACAACAATTACCAAAGGGAAAGAAGTAACACTCTCGATTTCGGAGTCTCTCGGTTGTGTTCTTGCTGAAAATCTAATTTGTCCTATTGATTTGCCACCATTCCACCAATCTGGGGTAGATGGTTATGCTTTCAGGTATGAGGATTACAAGAATGATAATCCAATCACAATTATCGGAGAATCATCCGCTGGAAAAAGTTTTTCAGGCGAAATTGGAGCTATGCAAGCTGTCAGGATATTTACGGGAGCAGAAGTACCCGTAGGAGCTGATACCATTGTGATGCAAGAGAAAGTAACAGTTGCCGCAGATATTCTTCAAATCAATGACGAGCAGATAGTAAGCGGTGCAAATGTACGCCCTCAAGGCTCGCATATCAAAAAACATGATTCGGCTCTTACGCGGGGGAAAGTCATAAATGCAGGTACTATCAGTTTCCTTGCCTCGATGGGGTTTGCCTGTGTAAAAGTATATGCTAAACCGAGGGTATCTATTATTATCACCGGGGATGAATTGCAGCAACCCGGAGAATCTTTAAGTGCAGGGCAAGTTTATGAATCCAATTCAGTGTGTTTGTGTGCTGCTTTGCAAAGTATGGGAATAACCGATGTAAACGTACTGTATGCAGCCGATGAAGAATCTGCAACTCGTGCTTCTTTTCTACAGGCTGTTACCGATGCTGACTTTGTACTTTTTACAGGTGGTATTTCGGTAGGAGATTATGATTTTGTGGGTAAAGTTCTCATTGAGGAAAATGTAAAGAAGGTTTTTTACAAAGTAAAGCAGCGTCCGGGTAAACCACTGTTCTTTGGTGAGCGCGACGGTGTTTATATCTTTGGATTACCCGGTAATCCTGCATCAGTACTTACGTGCTTTTATGAATATGTTTATCCCGCTTTAAGGATGAATATGGGGGATATGGCACCGTTCCTTCAATCCATTACCCTTCCGGTAAGCGAACACATAAATACGGCAAAAGGTCTTACATTTTTCTTAAAAGCATATACCGACTATCGGACTGCTTTTCCGCTCGACGGACAGCCCTCCTATATGATGCGCTCTTTTGCTTATGCGAATTGTTTGATTGTTGTTCCCGAGAATACCGAACGGATTAATGCTGGAGAAATGGTAGAGGTTCATTTACTGCCGCATCCATAGAATCGGGATTGCAAACCTGATTGTATGGATGTGTTTCGAAAAGACAATTAATCTCCGAACGTAATCCCCAAATCCCGTGCTGTAAGAATAGTATCGGAATGAACAGGTACACCACGCATTTTTCCGGCTACATCGGAGAATGGCACACATCGTATTTCCGAGCAATCCAAGCCAACCATTACCCCTGTTTCCCCTGCTGCCAATGCTCTAACCGCGGCTGTCCCAAATCGTAATGATAATAATCTATCGAAGGTTGTAGGCGTTCCCCCACGCAGTAAATGCCCTAATACAACAACTCGCGTTTCTTTTCCTGTGAGTTTTTCTATTTGTTTTGCTACGCGTTCTCCTGCACCTCCCAAACGTTCAGCTTGCCCGATTGATTTACCTATAATGGATACATCGCCATCGGCAGGTTTCGCACCTTCGGCAACAACGATAATTGAAAAATGTCTTCCAATTTGTTCGCGTTCCATTACCTTTTGCGCTATTTTTTCAATATTGTATGGAATTTCAGGAATAAGAATTGCATCTGCTGTTCCTGCAACTCCTGCATGGAGTGCAATCCACCCTGCATAGCGACCCATAACCTCCACAATCATGACACGGTGATGAGATTCAGCAGTTGAATGCAGACGGTCGATACACTCAGTTGCAAAACTGACGGCACTGTCAAAACCGAAGGTAACTTCCGTCCCAAACAGGTCGTTGTCAATTGTTTTTGGAACACCTACAACGGGGAATCCTCGCTCTACAAACGCATTAGCAATTGTTAGCGAGCCGTCCCCGCCTATTGCAAGAAGAGCATCAATACCATGATTTTTAAATTTTGAAATCAACTCATCAATACGGTTGATTTCCATATAGCTCCCATCCGGCTGATGGACAGGAAAATGGAGAGGATTACCACGATTAGTCGTGCCGAGAATAGTACCGCCCAAATGTGTAATACCACGGACTCTATCTTTCGTAAGATCCATAATACCGCCATCAGGATACAACTCGGGTATCAGTATTCCATGATAGCCGTCGCGTATTCCATAACATTTCCACCCGCGATTGATTGCAGCAAGAACTGCAGAACGGATAACTGCGTTGAGACCCGGGGCATCACCGCCACCAGTGTTGATTGCAACTGATTTTATTGACATAAGAATTCAAGATTGAATATTTCAAGAAATTCTAAAATAAGAATTTTTTCCCATGTTGGGGCGGTTGTTTGCCGCCCTGCATTGAATAATTACATTGTAGAGACACACCGTAGTGTGTCTCATGTACTGTGGAAACATGCACACTTCTGAGACGCACTACGGTGCGTCTCTACTGTTTTATTACAATTTTATGCACGGCGGCATACAACTGCTCTTCTCTTTTTTCACTATAAGGAATTTCGGTTGTAGCAACCGACATGACAAAAATTATCATAGCTGAATTTGCTAATTTCACACCAACGCCTCACGCACTTTTGCCGACACATAATCCATCACCCACACAACAAGGGCAATCATAAAAACAATTAATCCAACTTCATGCCATTTTGCCAAACCTGAATATTGTATCAACAAGCTCCCAATGCCTCCCCCACCTATCATACCTATAATTGTAGCCATTCGTACATTAATATCCCACCTGTAAATCGTGAAGCTCAAAAATGGAATCATAATTTGTGGAACAACTGCAAACCAGATTACCTGCAATGGGTGAGCACCCGTTGCTTCGATTGCCTCCATTGCCCCGGTGTCTACATCTTCGATTTGCTCGGAATATTGCTTGGTAAGCGATGATACTGTATGCACCATCAGAGCAAGCATCCCTGCGAATGGACCGAAACCGACCCATACAGAAAAAATTATCGCCCAAATAAGCGGTTCGATTGAACGCGTTACATTTGTGATTAATCGAATTACATAATAAACAGCAAAAGTAACAGGATGGTTTTTCATCAGGTTTCGTGCAGAAAGAAAACTCAGAACGAATGAAAACGGAAGTGCAATAAGTGTTGCAATAAGAGCGATATAGATAGTTTCGATAATTGCAAAAAGTGCAGCGTCGAAAATACCCAAATTCGGTGTGAGGAGTGCTCCAAAAAGACGTTTTGCTGCTCCAAGTCCTTGAGAGGAAAAGAAGTCAACCGGAGAAATTTTGGAAATCACCCATCCTGCAATAATGGATGTTATACCGATAATCCAAGCAATGTTCTGAGCTACTGAATTTCTCCAACCGAGTAAAGGCTTGCCAAGTATTTTTGCTGATAGTGAAAAATTGAAAACTGCACTAACAAT
>CALMMI010000143.1 GCA_937868245.1 uncultured Ignavibacteria bacterium
GAACCTATCGGCAGGGTTGATGCAATATTAGTTTTACCGGATGGAACGTTGGAAGCAGGAGCAGATAACAGAGCAGATGATACTGCCGATGGATATTAATTTACGGAAGGAATGCTTTTGTCAGACTTAATTTTCAATAAAATACGTGTTTTAGTTATAGTATTTTTTACAACTTTCACTTTTGTAAATGCTGCTACGGTAAAATTAGGAATTGACAATCTTATCGATTCCCAATTTGAACTGATAAAAGGTAAACGTGTTGCCTTGCTTACAAATTCATCCGGTCGCACCGGAAGTTTGGAAGCAACTGCCGAGGTATTTTCAAGGCAAAAATCCTTTACACTAACATCGATTCTGATGCCTGAACATGGGTATTATTCAACAGTGCCTGCCGGACAGAATGTAGAAAGCGACTCTCTTTTTGGCGTTCCTGCCTACTCATTATACGGTAAAAACCGACGTCCAACCTGGGCAATGCTAAAGAACTCTGATATTGTTGTTGTAGATATTCAGGATATTGGTATCCGTTCCTATACCTATATAAGCACATTGATCAATGTAATGGATGCTTGTGCAGAGCTAAACAAACCCGTATTAATTTTAGACCGTCCAAATCCATTTGGTGGATTGATAGTTGACGGAAATGTGGCTGATACTTCCCTCCTATCATTTGTAAGCATTATTCCTATCCCTTATGTACATGGTCTCACCATCGCAGAACTTGCCCAAATGGCTAATGAAAGCGGTTGGCTCCCAAAAGATAAGAATGGTATCCCAAGAAAAGTAACTCTGCAAATTATCCCTATGACCGGATGGACACGTTCAATGGAATGGGAGCAAACAGGATTGATTTGGCTTCCTACTTCTCCGAATATCCCAACAGTCCAGGCAGTAAGGGGTGCTGCAACAACTGGGGTTATTGGCGAACTTGCCATTGTGAGTATAGGCATAGGAACTTCACTTCCCTTTCAGTATTTTGGTTTGCCAGCCCTAAAAAATTCCGAGTCTATCGCATTGCTAACGGCGGTTAAGGATACAGGAGGAATTGAAGGAGTTATTACAAAGTTTCGCGCTACCTCGGGAAAATATTCTCAGGAGGACTGTAACGGACTGTTTATCTCCTTTGTGCAAAACGGGAACTATAAGCCCTATTCAGCAGGAATAAACCTGTTACTGATGCTGCGTAAATTACACCCGGAACTTTTTACTCCCCAATCAATAGGAACTGCTCAACAGTCAATGTTCAAAAAAGTAACAGCAAGCCCAATTTTGTCAAAAGAACTTCTAAATTTCGGTACTGACCAGCAGGTTAGAGCAGCTTCACAGGTTGGAATTTCAGATTTTTTAGAAAAGCGGGAAAAATTCTTATTATATAAGGAATGACCTTCTTATTTTTGCTAAACGATATATTCATTTTATACCTGCACTATGCTTCCAGAATTTCAGCGTGAATTTGCCGACCGATATTTTTCAAAAGAAAAGTATCAACAATTCTTAAATGAACTGGATGTTGCAGTCGGCATGAAAATAGAATATCGTGTTTCGGAAATGCCCGTTTTTGTTTCTAACTCCTTCAAACATGAGCTTGAAGATGCAGCTATTGGCATCGCAACAGAATGTATGTCTGCTGAACATTTAAAAGCTTCTGACGGTTCGCTTAAACCTGAGTACACTGTTTTGCATCAAAACAGTAAGCCATTATTTGTTATAGTCGATTTTGCAGTTGCTTTGGACGATAACGGCAATTTTACTCCAAAAGTAGTTGAATTACAGGGTTTCCCCTCATTATTCGGTTATCAGTTTGTATTAGCAAAACATATTAAGGATTTTTATCAGTTTGATAGGAAATTCGACCATACGTTCAGTAATTTATCTGATGAAGATTATATAGGCATGATGAAGAAAGCAATTCTCGGTAATCATACACCTGACGAATGTTGCCTACTTGAATATCAACCTCATTTGCAAAAAACACGTCCAGACTTTTTATGTACGAATCAATTGACAGGAGTAGAAGAAACTGATATTTGTACTGTTCGTAAAGAAGGTAAAAAACTCTTTCATCAACGACAAGGTAATTGGAAGCAAATCAAACGGATTTATAATCGAACCATTATTGATGAACTGAACGATAATAATGTGACACTGCCCTTTAATTGGGGTGATGATTTGGATGTGGAATGGGCAGGTCATCCAAATTGGTATTTCAGGATAAGTAAGTACTCTTTGCCGTTTCTACATCACAAAAGTGTTCCAAAATCTGTTTTTTTAGATACATTAGAGAGCATTCCAAGCAATTTGGACAATTTTGTCCTGAAACCTTTGTTCTCTTTTGCGGGTAAAGGCGTAATCATTAATCCTACTGAAAAGGATATTCTGGCAATTCCTAAGGAAAGTCGCAATAATTTTGTGCTGCAAGAACGGATTAGATATGCTGAATCACTCTACACCCCCTTAGGGATGAATAAAGTTGAACTCCGAATAATGATGCTTTGGCTGGATGAATGGGACAAACCTGTGCCTGTGATGTCCCTAGCCAGAACAGGAAGAGGTCCGATGATGGGAGTTCGTTACAATAGTGTTGAGTGGAGCGGCTCGAACGGCTGTCTTTTTGGAGAGGAATAGAGTTAAATTCCTAAAAAAAACAATGAAAATTTAGAGTTAATCGTCAAACATACAATTACATTAAATCTGCAAATCAAATATTTCAATATATTATCTAGGAGAAAGAAATGATATTTCAGCATTTTACAGGCAATCTTCGCCGCCTGATGCTTACCAGTACAGCAGCCGTAGCACTTATGCTCATCCCTGTAATGGCACAAACACCTGCAAAAGTTTATCCTGTAAAAACTGTTACGGCAGCAGTTGGTAATAAAGTAGCAGATTTTACATGGATGGAAGGCGATAAACAAGTATCACTTTCCGAGATTGGGAAAAACAAAGTGGTTTTCCTTAACTTTTGGGCAACATGGTGCGCTCCATGTCGTAAAGAAATTCCTGATATCATAGAACT
>CALMMI010000144.1 GCA_937868245.1 uncultured Ignavibacteria bacterium
AGAAATCTGCGCAATCCATATAGAATCCGGGATTTGTCCCATATTCTTTTTTGAGTTCAAGGTAGTGTGCATATTCATTACCGCTACTTTCATCTTGCAACTCTTTTATGTATGGCGTGTTAGCATCCCATTTTTTGAGAGTGATTGTAGCTGAGAGGGGAGAAGCAACTGATTGACTAGATGTAAAATGAGATGACTCACTATTACTACTCATATTTGCATTCAAGGCTACAACACCTTGTACACTTGGTCGAGCTGATCGTACCATATCTGAACCACTACCATTAGCATCTCTGTTTCCCATTCTACCCTGAGGTGCAGGATTAAGGGCATCAGACATTTCTCCTTCTTGACTTCCTTCTTCCTTAACTTTGATTTTTTTCAGTTCAAACGTCTTATTCCACCAATCCAAACGTTGTTTGAAAAGTCCCAATACATAATCGGTATGAGAGGTCTCGTCAAGAGAAATACGTTTACTTTGTGCGGCTATCTGAGAATTATAAAGTGCTTTCAAACTGTCCTCGTGAGGTATGATTTGATGCTGTACATAATCTTCAATACGGTCAAGTACCAACAAGGAAGTATTCCGTGTTACAATTGAAAATTGTTTGCCGAGTTCAGTGATTGCATCTTTATTAGTTTTATACCGCATATCAAGTTCAGCAATCTTTTTTTGCGCCCATAGCCGTGGAAGCATATTGCTGTTGATTGTTTGAGTGCTTGCGTTCAGTGTTATCTTCTCGGTATGTTTAATAGTCGTTCCAATACCGAAGTTAAGAATAATATCTGCCTTGTTGCCTGATAATTTACCACTAATCATTACATCACCGTTCACAGGTGTGGAAATACTCGGGTAAACCTCCGATACCAGGTTTCTATCAAACGAAGCTGAGAGAAATGAATATGTCTTTTCCTGAATGCGAGTTGCAGCCTGAGCATCGTTTAGAGTGGTGAGGTCGATATATTCACCGCCAGTTTGTCGGCTTATATATTGTAAGTAAGAATGCTCGGCATTTTGTGCTGAATTAATCGCAATAACAGGAGTAGAGGACGTTATTATTTCGGACTTTCCGAAGTTTGAAATCCCATCACTGAATAGTAAAAACTCGTCACATTGATAGTTCTTAAGATTTATTGCACCCAATTGTGTGCCTCCATCCGATGGAATATCTTGAAGTCGTTCTTTAAGTGAATTCCAATTTCCACCTGAAACTGAAAATTGTTCAGGTTTATCAACATCATTTCTAAACGACACTAATTGGATTGAACAGGAACCGATTTTTTTTAGATAGCTGTCAAGTAGTAATAGTTCACGTTCTTTATCACGTCCTTGTGATGAAGAAGAAGCATCCCACAATAAACCAATACGTTTTGGCAGAGTTTTTAAAGTAGTAAAAGGTGGGGGAGTCGTAGAAATTGTAAAATACTGCTCTCTGTCAAATGTTTCGATGTAAGCGGACGTTTTAGAATCGGAATGTGGAATCGTACATTCAAAAGCTTGGTTTGCTTTGTAGTTTGAACGTTGTATCCTAAGC
>CALMMI010000145.1 GCA_937868245.1 uncultured Ignavibacteria bacterium
TTGGTTTGGCTATAGTGCAACGTGTGATAACAAAGCATAAGGGAAGGGTATGGGCTGAGGCTACTGTGGGCGAAGGTGCCACTTTTTACTTCGCACTTGCAAAAAAATGAAAGAGCTTACTAATTAGTATTTCTGCTCTATCTACATCATAACTATATATTTTTTATAAACAAATACATTATTGACACATTTATCAATTGGTTTAAGAATGAATTCTTCAATTACTAAAAACGTGAAGAAACAATGAAAAAACTTATTCCTGTACTATCCGAAGATGAGAAAAAGGGAATGATTCTTTACTTTACAGTATATGAAAAGCATGCTGAGGAATTTACTGAAAAGGCTTTTGACAGATTAAAAGAACATCCTGTTCTGGGAAAATTAATAAGGGAAACACCTGATGAAAACAAGAAGATAAACCGTGCTAACGAAATACAACTACAAAAGGATGCGATTTTCGAGAGTAACTGGTTGCCATATATAGAATTTCAAGTTAAACAAGGAATTGCTTTTGCAAAGTTAGGGCTTGATTTTAAATCCTGGTTCGAGGTTCTTTCACTGCTTCGAGGTTTTATTGTTCCTCATATTCATAGAGACTACGAAAACAGTAATGATTTTTTGGCTGCCTTAAACGGTATGAATCAGTTTATGGAAATTGAAATGGGCATAATAGGCGAAGCATATATGTGCCAAAAAGAAGAAATCATTCAGGAAGACCGGGAAAAAATTAAAAAGTTAAATGACGAACTTGAACATAAGGTGATTACGAGAACCGCTGATTTGGAAGCTATTAATAAAGAACTTGATGCATTTACCTACACAGTTTCGCACGATTTACGCGTTCCGCTTCGGGCTGTGAACGGTTATGCGGAGATTCTGAATGAAGATTACGGAACCAAACTTGATGCAGAAGGAAAACGTATCATTCAGTCGATTAGATACAACACCTCACGAATGGGTATGCTTATAGACGACTTGCTTTCCTTCTCGAAACTTGGAAAAAAAGAAGTCAAAAGTTACAGTATCGATATGAATGAGCTTACTCAAGTTGCTTTGAATGAGATAAATTCATTAGTAAGCCATGCTGCAGTCATTAAGGTTGGTAAACTGCATTCTGTAACAGGAGATTACAGTTTGATGCGTCAAGTTATGTTCAATCTTATCTCGAATGCAATTAAATACTCATCTAAAAATGAAGAGCCATGTGTTGAGATTGAATCGAAAGAAAAAGACGGTGAAATTATATTTTCGATTAGAGACAACGGTGTAGGATTTGATATGCGTTATGTTGATAAATTGTACGGGGTTTTCCAACGGTTGCACTCGCAGGAAGAATTCGAGGGAACAGGTGTAGGGCTTGCAATTGTCAATCGTATAATTAACAAACACAAAGGCAGAGTATGGGCTGAAGGTAAGGTAAATGAAGGGGCAACATTTTGTTTCTCACTTACGAAGTAACAACAATTGAGACACTTCTGATATTGAATTCAAAGCAGGGCAACATTGTTAAAAACAAAAACAATAATACTAATCCATTTATTAATTTACATAATAGCATGAATAATGAAATCGAAATTCTTCTGGTTGAAGACAATATAAGTGATGCCGAAATGACTATTCGCGCTCTAAAGAAAAACAATCTAGGTCATAAAATGTTGCATGTGAAGGATGGTGAGGAAGCACTCGAATTTATATTTGCAACAGGTAAATACAGTGAGAGGACAGTAGAAAATACCCCAAAAGTTGTTTTGCTTGATTTGAAGATGCCTAAAGTGAACGGTATTGAGGTACTCCAAAAAATCAGGGCAGATGACCGGACAAAAAAAATTCCGATTGTAGTGCTTACTTCATCGAACGAAGACCCCGACATTCAGGAATGTTATAGACTGGGAGTAAACAGTTATGTAGTAAAACCCGTGCAGTTCGAGAAGTTCATCAAAGCAGTGTCTGAACTTGGACTTTACTGGCTTTTGGTGAATCAGCCGCCTAAATAAAGTTAGTATTTTGGAATTCTTTTGATGTAATAAACAAAGTACTAGAAACAATCGAAGATATTAATGCAGTATTCCGCATAGTGTATAATATCATGTTCTATAACACTAATAAATGTTAGTTATCTGAGTACTGCAATGAAACTATTACTTATTGAGGATGAATTCGAACTGGCAAATAGTATCCAAAGCTATATGGCAGGTAACAGTTTCGTTTGTGAATTTGCAAATAATAAAAAATCAGCTATTGACAAAATTGCTAAGTATGAATATGATTGTGTTTTACTGGATCTGATGTTACCGGATGGTAATGGATTTGAAATATTAACCGAGTTAAAGCAAAAAAGTAAAACAGAGGGGATAATAATCATTTCGGCTAAAGAAACGTTAGAGATGCGGATTGAAGCATTCAATCTTGGGGCTGATGATTATCTCACCAAGCCATTTCACCTGTCGGAATTGCTGGTAAGGATACAGGCTTTGATCAGAAGGAAATACTTCAAAGGGAACAATCTTGTTTCCTATAATGAGATTGAGATAGATCTGCTTTCTAAAACAGTAAAGGTTAAAAAAAAGGAGATCGAAATGACAAAAAAAGAAATTGATCTACTCTTATATTTAATTGGTAACGAAAACAAAGTTCTATCGAAAAGTTCAATTGCTGAACACCTTTCAGGTGATATGGCAGATATGCTCGACAACCATGATTTTGTGTATGCTCATATCAAAAATCTAAAAAAGAAATTGAATGATGCAGGATATATGAATTACATAAAAACTGTGTATGGTCTTGGTTACAAATGGAAAAATGGCTAAAAAATTACTCTATAAAACACTGAAGGTATATATAATATTCTCTG
>CALMMI010000146.1 GCA_937868245.1 uncultured Ignavibacteria bacterium
CCCGGAGAATCTAATCGTGGTTTGGCAAGCATCGTTGTAAACGACCACACATCCGACCACTCGCTTTCCGCACCATCTGCAAATATCCATTTCACGCGCCAATAGAATGTAGTATAATTCGATGGCAGAGCAGCATAAATAATTGTATCACCTAAAGTGATTTCATTGAAAACAAGGGCAGAAAAGTCTTTTTTAGAGGAAATCTGAACTTGGAAACGAAGGGATATATCCGGCGAATACCACTTTAATCTGATATTCAACGGTAAATTTGTTGTCTTATCTTCCGGTAGAACCGGTGTGGGAGCTGGCAGCAACCGTTTAAAATTCCATACTGCTGACCATCCGCTTTCACTTTTATCCGCTCCGATTGCCTTTACCCTCCAAAAGTACTTGGTATTGCTCTGCATTGCAAAAAGCATTGATGTGTTTGTCTTGGCAGAATCATACACAATCGCAGATTTGAATAATGAATCAATCGAAATCTGCAATCGATATACTTTAGCTCTAAACGATTCTGACCACGTAAGTTCTGCATTTTGAGCAAGTGTTATCATGCCACTAACAGGACTTTTAAGAATTGGAGCTGCAATTGAATTGGTGCTCGTTGTAAATGTAAATGGCTCTGACCATGAAGTCCATCCCCTTCTGTTGTTTGCTCTAACTCTCCAATAGTATGTAGTCAGCTCTTTAAGTTTTGGTAAGGGAAGTAATGAACTATCGGTTACAACAGTATCTTTTATCAAATCGGTGAATTTCTGTTGTGTTGTAAATTGTATTTGGAAAGAACCGGCTCTACTGTCTTTCATCCATCCAAGTGCAGTATTCAATGCAACATTCATGTCGTTGTTAGTAGGTGAAATGAGTATAGGAACATTTGGCAATGCATCAATTATTTCTATATTTCTCGATGCAGTTCTATGAATTGGTCCTGCAGGGAAATCACAGGTAAAATCAGCTTCTATACGGTATATGCCATTTGTACCCGGATAGAAAACTCCATTATATTCATACTTTGATGTATCATTTTTAGTTAACGATATTTCTATCCCGAGTGTATCGTTTTCGGGTGTAAAAACCCTTGCTTTCAGTTTAGGATTTGAGAAGAAAAACTTTGGTAGAAGCACCGTAAAAGGCACTGTATCATTTGGCTTATATAACGAATCACTTACTTCAATCTTAAGTGCTACACCGCTTAAATAGGATTGAACAAAATGTGCATTTTGGTTTTTATCTGCAATAATTTTCCAACGTCCGGGCTGCGGTTGTGCCATGTAGTAATATGAAACATTATCTTGTGAGTAGTTTTCATAACCAATTGTAGCATAGGGCAGAAATGTTGCTTTGGGTGAGATTGTTGTGTCAATTTCAACTCCATTAGGGGCAATTAGTCGAAAAGTCTGAGTAAATGCAACATTCGAAGGTGTCAACTGAAAATCAGAAAGGTTATCTTGCGGTAAGAACCTTGCAATAACCATTGTATCCATATATGTATCCACATCAAAAAAGAGTGTGTCATTCACTGCTTTTTTAATTTGAATTTCCTGCCTACGTTCTGCTCCCATGAACCAAGATCTCATAACCGGTGAACGCGGAACTATTGACTGCATCGTTGTCGTAAAAAGATTAAATTCTACTGTTAAGGGTAAGCAAGCGATTGGTAACAATCGTTCATGAAGCAGCAATCTGTTGTCTTCTACATTTATCCAGTCTGCTAACCGAACAGTTTGCGGAGCAGTCGGCATTGCAAGTCCCATGGCATCCTTACCAATCGTATGAACAGCAAAGTAGTTGGAGGTTGCAGGAACTTGAAAAAGTTCAAGAGGAGCTGAATTATTAAAATATGATTTTCTGGCAATTGTTAACGAAGCTTGTGATTGATTAGTAAGGAAAGTAAAACCTTTTTCTTCAATTCCGGGCAAAGTAATTTGAAATAAGGATTTACCGGGGAATGAACGTCCATCGGATTTTACGATATAATTCCATCGCAGCCAAAACCCATCCACGGCAAGCTCGAACGAAAGCGGAAGAGAAGTTGGAGAATACTCAGGACTGAAAAATCCGTTAATCAAGTCCTGTGAGTTCTTTAGCAGGTTCTTCGTTACATCGTCTTGGCTTGCAGGTGCGTGTGATAACTTTGCGGTTGCAAGGGGAATATCCCATTCCATCAACCCTGCACTTGCAATTGAAACTACACCGTCTTCCTCATTTTCCACCTCATTGTGAAAAATGCCAAGGGGCATTGCAACAGTACCAGCAACAGCCAAATATGTTTGATTGATTTCAGAATTTGAATATAATTTCTTAGGAGGCTTAGCATTCAGTTTAAATAGGAAAACACTTGCCGGGGATACTTCAGTTAGCAACGGGGAATTTTGGTCAAGCCCTTGAACAAATTGGTTTCCTACACCATTCAATTGATCTGTATATACTTTTTTATAAGAAAGATATGAACCGAAATTTGGTGTTCCGAGCAATAGAAGTTTATTTACATTTTCATTGAAATCTTCCTTTTGAATCATTGATCTGGCAACTAATCCACCGGTATTGTGTGCTACAACCCCTACTCCCTTTTCATACATTTCTCCCAAATAATCTACGGCAAAAGATAGCAGGAGTGCACTACTGTCAATTGGGGCTGTTTCTGCATATAACAATTGCCAGGCATCCAGATTGTTTTGGAATAACTGAGCTGAAGTTTCTCCCCAATCACTACCTGCAAAACCGTGTATCAAAAGAAGCGGTTCTGCATTGCTTGGGCGGGTAGATTGTAAACGTCCCAATGGTGGAATCAATCCTATTGCCTGGACTTCCGTTGAAGCATAGTAATGCCACGAAGGATAGTTTTCTGTTTGAAATTTATGGTTCTTACTTAAGAATACTACAACGTCCTTACGGGCTGTCCGTGGGTAGGTATCTGTAAAAAGATACTCTACAAATACGTGTCCTACTAATGTTTTACTGTCACGACCAACAAAATCCAACCTTTTCACCTTAAAATCTTGAGCAAACAATGCGGGAAAATCTTGCTCAGTAAACAGCACATTACCGTCTTTACTCAATGATTTTACTTTAGAATAATAGAAGTTGCCATTCCAGGTAGTTTGGGTGTTAAGTGCAACATATTCAACAAGAGAATCGGGGTCATGTACCGTTATAACGAGTGCTTCACCATCAGGTATAGCCGTTCTGAATTGCCTCAATTCCGACCACGGACCAGCACCACCACTGTTCTCAGCTCTAACCTTCCAATAATAGATTGTATTTTCTTCAAGAGTCGGCAGGATATAAAATGTACTTCCAAGTTCACCTTCATAAATTACGGTATCAATACAATATTCATCTTTTGTGAGTAATAATCTGTACGAAACTGCGTTTGCTGCAGGTAACCATTCCAAAAAGTTGTTTGAAGTAACAATATCCAATGCTCTGTTAACAGGTTTTGCAAGTAGTACAGAATCAGGCGGGGATATGGTTTCATCTGCAAAAATTGGTACGTTCAGTATCATTACCGACGCTGTCAGCACAAATAATAAGG
>CALMMI010000147.1 GCA_937868245.1 uncultured Ignavibacteria bacterium
GGAGGCTACATATTTCATCCCCTCCATACTTTTTGCGAATTTAACCAGGGAATCAACCACCGTTTCCCTATTCAACTCGTACTTTACCACTACATCATTATTAATAAAAACCGATGGGATTTCAAACCGTTCAATCAATTGCTCTTTGGCAGCCGGCGGTAAAAACGTTTTTGATAAATATGCATTCATTTGATTCACAACCGCACTTTTCTTTAAACGTCCTGCATCAATTTGAACCCTCCCCTGCTCATTCAAATATTCAGGAATCGGACCCACCCCGTGGTCCGAGGTAATGACCATCAGGTAATTCTTTCTGCCTACGCTTTTATCCAGATAATCTATAAAATCACCTAAAACACTATCCACATGAACATACATTTCCTCTACTTCACGGCTGTCCGGACCAAATACATGACCGCAATAATCAGTGGACGAAACAGCTATATTTATTATATCCGGGTTTGTATCTTTCCCTAACTTTTCTTTCGTTATCATTACACGGGCTGCACTGAACAAATATTCTATCGAAAACGGGCTTTCCAAAAATGCTTCCGTAAAATTAGAATCGGACATTACCGGTATTGTATGCGGAAAAGTCTTCCCGCCACCCGAGAAATTACCTTCCCATTTAATATTATCTTTTGCCCCTATCGAATCGGGAATAACTGTATTCCACACTTTGTTCCCGTACACAGAAGTTGGGTTCTTTTTGTTCCATTCCGAAAGCCACGAAGGATATATATACGGTTTGGCAGTTGTAAAAGCATTTACAGTTTCGTCATACCAAAGAACTGTTTGTGCCGAATGCCCACCCATAAGGATTCCTGCGCGGTCTTTAAGACCAATGCTCATTACCTTGCTTTTAGGTGAGTAATCCCGAAGGAAATCCCCCACTGTTCCCTTTCGCATTAACGCAGCTGAACGTCCGTCTTCAGCTTTTACACTATCGACATCTTCTGGATTTTGTACGCAATAGCAACGTTTACCGAGGTTTCTATCGAAAAAATCATTAGAGACTATTCCTGTTTTAGCAGGGTAGCACCCTGACATAATTATGGAATGCCCCGGACACGTCATATTATTTGCATGATTGTAATAGCAGTTTGTGAAATTCCTGCCTTCTTTTCGTAAACGGTTGAACCCTTTTTGCCCCCATCGTTTTTCCCAACGTTCTGCATAATCCCCTCGCATTTGGTCGTAGGAAATCACTACTACAAGCTTTGGTGTGGAGGAGAATGCATTCCCCGACATACAAACAACCATCGATAAGAACATTAGTAACCGTTTCATTTGAATCCTGAGCATATCGAGTTTACAAAATGATGTACCGGCAAGCATACGCTAAACCATCTGTATCATCAGTGGAGAAGTAGCTGATTACAATTATTTTACATATTCAGTACAAATAATTTGGTAAGTAATTGACCCTTCGACGAGCTCAGGGTGACGTAACTTGTTTGTCATGTTGAGCTTGTCGAAACATCTAAATACTTGCCATTTTTCTAGTAGTAATCTTGTATTAAATACGTCTTGCTACTTAATAATAATGCATACGCAATATAAGGAAAAACTATGCTTCAACTATAGAATGACTTTACATAAAACTGTTAATAATGGATTAATCTACA
The DNA here is from genome assembly GCA_937868245.1 of uncultured Ignavibacteria bacterium. GTDB lineage: Bacteria > Bacteroidota > Ignavibacteria > Kapaibacteriales > UBA961 > JADJXV01. The sequence goes on from CALMMI010000147.1 coordinate 1,629, forward strand.
AGATTGACAGGTAAAGAAAAACCCCACGAAAAATACTTCTCGCGGGGTTTTCTTCTAAAGAACTGTTGAATTACGGTCCACAAACACGGATAATAAACCCTACATACACAAATGCAGGAATATTATCTGCTTGATTGGTACCAACTCCGCTTGAAGCATCTGTTGTTCCGCTAACATTTACTGTAACGGAAACATCATTACTACTGCCGGATACTGAGTGGGAGTGACCATTGTCTGTTATATCAACGGAGGATGAGAGTGTATTATTTGAACCATCAGCTGAAGTTGTAACATCAGAACCACTTGATAAACTGGCAGTAAGACCTGTTGTAGCATCGCCGGTTGTACCGCCAAAAGTTGCAGTTCCGCTTCCACTTCCGCTTATACCTGTAATGTTGTGTGTGTGGTCGTCAACTGTATGGCTGTGTGAGTCGCTACCGCCTATAGTTCCAACACTTGCTGCATTCGCAGTTCCGCGAGGGAATCTGTCGTTCAAGTCCGGCGTTCCGTTTTGTCCGTCGCACAATGCCCATCCAGCAGGAACACTGTTAATATCACCCGACCACATAATAATACCACCGCAAGGGACAGTTCCGCCAATAGGCTGTGGTTCCCATTGGGTATTTGTAGTACTCCAGGTAAGAGCATCACCGTCGTTTGGAGCTGCGGAAGAAACTGCATTTCCTTGTATTCTTGCAACTGTTGCTAAAACCGACCCAGGTCCTGCTGCCGTAGTAACATCACCTGTTAACTCTGTGAGAGAGCTTGCATCCCCTACGGATGCCCAACTTAATCCGCCTGTTGCGTCTGTACTGAGAACTTGCCCTGCTGTACCGTCTGCATCGGGCAGAGTCCAGGTTACATTATCTACAATAGAGTTTGGTGCTCTGAATCCAACGAAGTTAGTTCCGTTCGGGAAATCATTTGGAGTATCATACTGCTCATAAAACCGGAGTGAACGAGTTACATTATCATTATTGGCTAGCCAAAGATCAACATTTCCAAACACTGCTGTATTGTTACTTGAAACAGCCATATTTCTCGTTTCAGAACCATTATCATCCAGATTTGCATTAAAACCTAATGATCTTGCTCCTGACAGGTTAAGACCCGAACCACCTAAAACAACCGAGTAATTACCTGTTACAGCATTACTGATACCACCTACAATTGAGGAGTAACTTCCGGCAGTTTCAATGCCACCTACACTATTACCCATACCGCCAAGAACAGCAGAATTGGTTACATCAAACCCAACTGAGTTATCTGAACCACCGGCTACAGTACCTGCAAATCCCCGAACACTATTATTAAATCCGCCACTTATAACAGAGTAATGTCCCGCAGCTACCATATTTGTGTTTGTACGTTCCATCTGCCAGTCAACAGCATATTGACCTCTTTTTTCTCCTCCGGTTAGGGCATCATCTGCTAATTGGGCAGCCAGACTACCGGTACCTTTCGGTGAGAGTACTACATCAACATCAGTTGCAGCACTGTTAGCAATCAACCGAACGGCAGGAACTCCACCATCGTTAGGGGCATTAGTATTTTCTGATTCTGTAAAATGAACTAATCCACCTGCTGAAGCTGTTGCCCATGATAATACACCGCTTCCATCAGTACTGAGAACTTGTCCTGTTGTACCGTCGGCATCGGGTAATGTCCAGGTAACATCACTTGCAATAGAATTAGGAGCTTTAAAACCTACATAGTTTGTTCCGTTAGGGAACGAACCTTGCTCATTGTATTGCTCATAGAAGCGAAGACTGCGGGTTGTGTTATCGTTGTTTGTTAGCCAAAAATCAACGTTGTTGAATACTGCGGCATTTGATAAACTAACATTCATCGGTGTACCGACCCCCTAAAAACTGGACATAAATTCTACATTTGTTAGTTGTTGATA
>CALMMI010000148.1 GCA_937868245.1 uncultured Ignavibacteria bacterium
TAAGGCTGATAATACTTCCCAAGTTCGCAGAAAAACCAGAGGGCTTGATTATGAATATCTAGAAGCAAAGCAAATCAGATTCTTACTCGACCTACCGAGTGTTCATAAATGGGAGCAAACTCTCCCTTCTGTTTCAGATTTCCGCAGTCATACAGTTGATGTTAAATCACCTGCATTACCGCTCGGAAAGTATGTACTGTTGGTAAGCCCTAATGAAGACTTTTCTTTGAGCAACAACACTATTTCATATACACCTCTGATTGTTACAAGATTATCACTCCAGAACCAACGGTTGAAGGATGGAAGTCAGATGTTTATAGTAAATGATGCTCAAACAGGTAAACCTGTTTCTGGTGTAACTGCAAAGATATACAGTTACATTTATAATAATTCAGACGAAACAAAAGAGAAACTTGAAACGACGAAGGAACAGATTCTCAAGGAATGTTTACTATCAAGCCAAATTCGATTTCAAATAATAATTTCAGAATCGACTTATCAAAGGGTTCAGATAATTTTTCAACCTCAAGTACTTACAATATTTACGCAAGCACCCCCGAACAAGACCATAACCGCACCTTGTTTTTCACTGACAGGCAGCTTTACCGTCCAGGACAAACCATTTATTTCAAAGGAATTATCTATAAAAACAACAATGAACAGGGTATAAATCAAGTATTGAAAAACGAGAAAACGACTGTTCATTTCTATAACAGGAACTCGAAAGAGATTGCAAAACTTGACTTGAGAACCAATGAATTCGGCTCGTTTTCAGGCATTTTCATTGCTCCGAATAGCGGATTGACAGGAAACATGTTCATTCGGAATGAATCAGGAAATCAATCTATAAAAGTAGAGGAATACAAACGCCCTAAGTTCGAGGTGAGTTTCAAGCCGGTAAAGGGTGATATTCAACTTGAAAAACAAGTTTCAGTAACTGGAACGGCAGTTGGATTTGCAGGAGCAAACATTGGAGGTGCATCTGTTCAATACCGCGTAACACGAACTGTCCGTTACCCTTATTTCCGTTGGGGAATTCCACAGCAGTACGGTCAGAACAAAGAAATTATCCACGGAACAACCGAAACAAATGCTAACGGTGAATTTACAGTACAGTTCCCTGCAACTCCCGATAATAGCATTGATAAAAAGTCGTTACCGGTTTTCTCCTATTCTATTTCTGCTGATGTAACAGATATTAACGGAGAGACCCACAGTTCTCAAACTTCTGTTTCAGCAGGATATGTTTCTCTTGAACTATCTGTTTCTATTGGAGGTAAGGATGATAATTTAGCCCAAAGACTCTTTATGGGGAATGAAATAGGCACTTCAAATATGCCGGATATTATTGCGAACTTAAAGAATACTATTGCTATATCCTCTCATAACATCAACGATGTTCCTATTCCTGCCCGCGGAACATTACTTATTCAGGAATTGAAGCAACCTGAACGGGGAGAAATACTTAGGGTGCGACTTTTGCCCGCAACTGATCAATATATCTTAAATAAAGATGAGTTTGTATCAGCTTTTCCAAACGAAAGCTATAAGAACGATAACAACCCTCAATCCTGGAGTGTTGCAAGTGTTGTGGAAACAAAGGAATTTCAAACAGACAGTACGGGAAGGTTAATTACAGGAACCGATAAGAAACTTCCTCCGGGCACATATCGAATAACGGTGTCTGCGATTGACATTTCGGGTGCACCTGTTGAAGTTGTGAATCATATAATAATCTACGATTCTACTTCAACGAAACCACCGGTCAAGTTTCCGGTTTCGTACATCCCTAAAACTATAATTTGTCAACCGGGTATGAATGCCTCGTTCTTGTATGGAACAAGTTTCAAATCTGCGAGTGTTCTTTATCAAATGGAATATCACGGCGAAATTATTGAGCAAAAGCAGTTGGAATTTTCTGATGAAATTAGGCAGTTTACTATTCCGATTGAGGAAAAACACCGTTGTGGATTTTCTATACTCCTTAGTATGGTACACGAGGGTAGATTATACACTACTCCAATAAATATTTCTGTACCGTGGAGTAATAAGGATTTGAAAATTGAAACATCCACTTTCCGAGATAAACTTCTGCCTGGCGCAAAAGAACACTGGCG
>CALMMI010000149.1 GCA_937868245.1 uncultured Ignavibacteria bacterium
GTCCTGTTACGTGCTTTAAAAGTTGTACTACACCTCCACAAGCTAATATGACCTCTGTTACCTGGCTTGCAGTTCTTAATGCTCTATTGTCGCTAAAAATTACGCCGTAGAGTCCGAAACCTACAGCAAGTCCAAACTGAAATTTCCCGTCTCCTACCCCTACAAAAGCATCGCTTACAACTCTTGTTGTTTTTGATTTATCATATAATTTTTTAGCAGGCTGCCACAATTCATAATCTGTTACAACCATACCTGCCGTCATTACTCCAAGTGCAGCTATCAGCGGTATATTATCAACAGTGAAGGTTTGTTTAGACCATCTGTACCAATCTCCCGGTAGATTGGTGAACATGTCGAATGCTCCAAGAGTGTGCGGTTCGGACATTGAATTGATATTCGGGGTAATCGTATCTTTTGATACAGGAAGGTTATCTGAGTTTTGTGAAAACACAGAATCTTCAATGCTATTGACCAATAGTATTGAATTATCTAACGGCGGTTTGGAATGTGGCAGCACTGTTTGTTGACTTTTATCAAACGAAGTGTCGGGAACTAACCCCGTAATTTGAGCTGAAGTAACTGTTACAGTGAATAAAATGACAGTAATAAGTAGTAAGCAAGTACGAAGATAATTTTTCAAATAAATGATGAACGCCGCAGAGACCATAGTGAATCGTATGTAGATATATGACAGTAGAATAGAAGCAGAATTTTAGAGCAGATACCCGAACAAGGCATCAAAAATAAGAATTGAAGCAGCCGAGAGTGTAAACGCACGAACTGTACTATTACCAACACCCTCTGCCCCGCCCTCTGTTGCAAACCCTACATGACACCCGATGAGTGCAGTAACCCCTCCAAAAACCAAAGATTTTGTCATACAGATAAATATCTCGTGAATTTGGAAAAATCGTTGAACAGAGTCAAAAAATATTTCCGCAGTAAAACCAAATTTAAGTGTAGTCAGGAAAAATGCTCCAACTAAAGCAACAGAATTGGAAAACACAGCCAGCACGGGCATCATTGTAAGTGCAGCAAGAACCCTAGGCATCGCCAGATAGCGATTGCGGTCAATAGCCATCATCTCAAGCGCATCAATCTGCTCAGAAACCTTCATAGTGCCGATTTGTGCTGCAATTGCACCTCCTACCCGACCTGCAATCACAAGAGCTGTTAGAACCGGCGTAAGCTCTGTAAAAACAACTGTTGCAATAGAACCGCCTATGAAAGGACGTGCTATACCAACCAGATTGAATTTTGCAAATAAATTTGTTGCCTGAAGTGCAGCAATTGCTCCGGTAAAAGCTCCGATAAGAATCACAAGTGGCAGAGAATCAGACCCAACAATCATCATCTGTTCAAGAACCAAGCTTCGATCTTTAATAATACGCGGAAGGTAGCGTACAACATTTCTTAAAAGAATAATTATCTGGCCAAACTCACCAAAAAAGTGAATAGTGCTCCTACCTATTCGCGCAATAAAAGTAAGCATATTGATATATTTGTTGAACTGCTGACAAAAGTATTACTACAAAACTACTATCTTATAAACGGTTGGCAAAGGAAACCTCAATGTTTTTGTAATTGCTGTCATAAAAAAAACCTCTGTTCGAACTGAACAGAGGTTTTTTTATGAAACCTAAATCTTTAAAGATTCATTATTTGTTATCTTTTTACAGAATCACGTGGTTCGCGACCTTTTCCTTCGCCGCATGGAACTTTACCGGTTTTCAACCAGTTTCTCCAAATTTCCATTTGCTTTGCACCTGTACCGGGGTTATTTGTTAAGATTTCTTCAATTGAAGCAAAAAGAGTATCTCTGCAACCTTTAACTGCTTTCTCATACGTTTCTTTTTCTGCTTGAAGAGCAGTACGTGCTGCTGTTCCAATTTCTTTCATTTTGGCACGAGCTTCGTCGTTAGTAATTGTACCGGCTTTAAGTTGTGCTTTGATTTCTCTTTCAGCAGCACTTGTTCTTTCACGAATTGATTTTTCGGCAGCACGGTATGCTTCACGAGCAGATTTGATACAATCCTCGTAAGCAGACATTGCTTCGTTGAATTTTCTGAGTTGGTCCTTGTTCAATTCAAGGCAACGGATAATGAGGCGTGGGTTACGATCTGCAGCACCTCTTTTATCATCACCGGTTACACTCATTGCAGAAAAATCATTCTCGTTATCATACGAAACTACGTCTCCAGAAACAGGGTAATTTGGTGCTACGAGTGAGTTCGGAGTGTCATTATATGAAGTTGCAGGAGAATTTGAGTTAGAGCAACCAACCACTGTAACAAGAGCAATAACTGCTCCCAAGCTAAGTATAGGCAATAAGAATTTTGCCAATTGCTTTTTCATAAAAGTTTCCTAAAGAAAGTAAAAATAATTTGTAAAGATAATTGCAGAGTTAGATTCCTTAATTACAAGAAGGTTTAATCATTCAACCAAAAACACGTAATTCAACAGTGAACACCAAACCAAAACAAATATGTTCGTCATTATGACGACAGTAATCGCAGGTTTCGATATTTGTTACAACATCTACAAAAATATTTTTTTTACACTTGACCACCAAACAATAAAATCATCTGGCGAATGAACTGCCCAACAGATGCTATAAGTAGAAACCATGTAAATATGATATGAAAATATTGTGCCGATGATCCTTTGTATTTCGTGAAAACTTCAAACAGTGATAATTTTCCTTCAAGAACAACATCTTCTTTGGTTATTTCAGATATTGGCTTTTTACCTTTTGAAAAATCAATTAGCCATTCCAAACGTTTTGCCTGGCGACGGAAATCATACCCCCAAAGCGTAAGAAGAAATAAATACAACTGGTATTGATTTGCTTTAAATATATCATGCTTTGCTTGGTTAATTGTAGAACTCGGCAAAAGCAATAAGAACCACGACAATCCGGCAATGGAAAATAATGACATCAATACTCGTCGGAGTAATTTCCGAGACGGTACAAATAAAGCTGAAAGCTCCGGTTGAATTGAAAACTCACTCATTAATTTCTTTATTGCATTACAGACTATTAAACAAGAAGGGCAAGCTGTGAAACACTGCTTGCCCTTATGATTATTTTATTTCAAAGACTAATAATTATTATCTGAAATATATTTACTCGGCTTTAGCTTCTGCTTTTTTAGCAGCTTCTTTTTTACGGGCGTTTTTCAATTTAGTCCGTGTGTAGCGTTTCGCAGCTGTTTCTTTATGTTTTGCAACTGCTTCTGCAATTTCTTCGGCTGTTTTGCCTTTGAATTGCATGTGGCGATGAAGCATAACACCTTCATAGCTCAAGAATGCACGTACTACATCAGTAGGTTGTGCACCCACATTAAGCCAATAGATTGCTCTTTCGGCATTAATTGAAACTGTGGAAGGAGCAGTCATAGGATTGTAATATCCAAGACGTTCGATGAATGCAGAATCGCGTTTTTCGCGGCTGTCAACTGCAACAATATCATAAGTCGGCGATTTTTTGCGACCTTTGCGGCGCAAGCGTAATTTTACCATGAGATACCATACTCCGGTTAGTTATAGAAAAATCCGGTACTTCAGCGTTTGAAGCCGGTGGGCATTTTGAAATTCCGCATTTGCTGCGACGAATTTCCTTTAGAGAGAGTCTTCATCATTTTTTGCATATCTTCAAATTGCTTCAAGAGGCGATTCACTTCCATAACGGAAGTACCGCTTCCAAGAGCAATACGTCTTCTGCGTGAGCCGTTCAATACTTTAGGATTCTCACGTTCGTGTTTTGTCATTGAAAGGATAATTGCCTCTACTTTACCATACGCCTTATCATCCACTTCAACGTTTTTCATTGCTTTGTCCATTCCGGGAAGCATGCCTAACAAATCACGCAATGAACCCATTTTCTTAATCATGCGCAGTTGATCCAAGAAATCCTGCATATTGAATTCATTCTTACGAAGTTTGGCTTCGAGCTTTGCAGATTCTTCTTCGTCAAACTGGGATTGCACTTTTTCAACAAGTGATACAACATCACCCATCCCAAGAATACGTGATGCAATTCTTTCGGGATAGAATGGTTCGAGTGCATCTAATTTTTCGCCTGTACCTACGTATTTAATTGGCTGACCAACTACTTTACGAATAGATAGTGCAGCACCGCCACGTGTATCACCGTCTAACTTTGTAAGGACAACACCGGTTAGATTCAATCGTTCGTGGAATGCCTTTGCAGTGTTTACAGCATCTTGCCCTGTCATCGAGTCGCACACGAACAGGATTTCATTAGGTTTGGTTTGGTCACGGATATTCTGGACTTCCTGCATCATGTCCTCGTCAATCGTCAAACGACCTGCGGTATCGATAATTACAATATCGCGGGCATATTTTTTTGCATATACAAGTGCATCGGTAGCAATTTCAACAGGATTTTTTCCTTCGGCAGCATATACAGGAATATTCAGTGATTGCGCGAGCATCTTAAGCTGGGTTACAGCAGCAGGACGGTATATATCGCAAGCAACCAATAACGGCTGTTTACCCTTTTTCTTCAAATTTGCAGCTAATTTACCGCAAAATGTAGTTTTACCCGAACCTTGCAAACCTGCAACCATCACAACGGTAGGACCGCCATGAGCGAGAATCAAATCACTTTTGTTGCTTCCCATCAATGCAACAAGCTCATCATAAATCAACTTTATGATAACTTGCCCAGGTTGAAGATTACCTTTTACTTCAACACCAATTGCTTTTTGGGTTACTTCATCTATGAAATTTTTAGCGACAGTGAAGTTGACATCAGCCTCCAAGAGAGCACGACGAACTTCTTCAAGTGCTTCCTGGATATTGTCTTCGCTAATTTTGGCTTGCCCACGGATTTTCTTAAGGGCAAATTCTAATTTCGATTGTAAATTCTCAAACATTACTGATTTCTTAGGTGTTACAGATTACGAGAATACTAAAATACGGCTTTTCTTTCAAATTTCCGAACTGAATTTTAAAGAAAAGCAGTTTGGGTATGAAAATATTAAATAAACACTATCAGAAGATAAAGTTAAACCAACAAACAAAGTAATCTATACATACTACATTAAAACAAACAATAACAAATAAAACATTACTATGGCTTACATTATTTCAGTCGTTACGGCA
>CALMMI010000150.1 GCA_937868245.1 uncultured Ignavibacteria bacterium
TGCAGCTTCAAGATCAGTAAAACGGAATGGATAGTTGTGCTCTGTTGCAACTTTGGGCTCAACTCGCTGTCCGGCAACAACTATCCATGCTTGTTCACCTAACATGAGCTTTAGAACAAATTCCGGAACGGGAAACCAGGAAGGTCGATGTAGTACCTTTCCTACGGTTGCGGCAAATTTCTTCATCGGAACAGGATTTGGCGAGACAATATTCATTGCTCCCTTTATCGATGAATTTTCAATTGCCCATACTATCATTCCCACTACATCAGCGTAGTGCACCCATGAAAGCCATTGACGACCGCTACCGAGCCAGCCACCGAACCATAATCGAAACGGAAGCAACATCTTGGCAAGTGCACCTTCCTGCTTATGCTGCACCACTACTATTCGTCCGCGAACAACCCTGCAGCATTTTTCAGCAGGTAGAGCAGCAGCTTCCCATTCTTTGCACACATACGATAAAAAATCAGTTGAGGGTAAGGAGTTCTCGGTTTTTACTTCTTCACCGCCGTTTCCATAATAACCGACAGCTGAGGTTGAAAACCATACTTCAGGCGGTGTTACGGATGTGGCAATAGCATTTGCAATCGAACGAGTCCAAACACTTCTACTTTCTATAATCTCTCTTTTGTAACTATCCGACCAGCGTTTACCTGCAATATTTGCCCCTGCAAGATGTATTACAGCTTTACTTCCTTCAATTGCAGATTGCAAAACTGGACTTTCCTCACCGTTCCAGAGTACATATTCGTGTTCAGCCCCTAATGTTTTTTTCGCTTTTTCTGTATCTCGTGATAATACACAAATATTGTACCCTTTAGAGGAAAGCTCTTCAATGATATATTTCCCTAAAAATCCGGTGGCTCCGGTAATAACTATTTTTGAGTGGGTATTCATTATGGTATTGCTTCTTCAAAGTACGTAAGTAGCGGGGCAAGTGCCAGTGATTTTGCCTCTATTGTATCGATAATCTGTTCAGTAAAAATTTCTTCTTGGTTTACTTGAGATGAAACTAAATACTGTTTCATCTTCAACAAGTCAGCATTTGGATGGTCAGCTGCAAACCCACGAGGAACACGCTGCAATGTATCACCTGTTAAACCTGCAGGGAATTCCTGTAAAAATCTCGGTTTTTTAACAATAGATAAAAATTCTTTAGACTCATCTGAGATTCTTTCACGGATAGCACGTAACTGGTCTGGCAAAGGCATATATAATCCACCTGCTATAAAAACTTCATTTGCGTCAATATGAAGATATATTCCGGGAGCTTCTACAGGTCGATTCTCCGATTTTTGACGAACATATGGGAAGAATAACCCGATATTTGTTTTATAAGGGTCCTTGTTTTTACTGAACCTTGTATCGCGGTAAATCCTAAACATAGATGCTTTAGGAGTCGAGATATACGGTACTCCCAGATCATCGAACCTATCGTTCATAACATCAATAAGTGCAAGTGACGGCTCTTTGACATATTTTTCATAGTCGCTTTTGTGCTCATTAAACCAGTCCCTATTATTGTTTTTGCTTAATTCACTTAAGAAATTTACAGTTGCAGAAGTAAACCCTGAAAAATGATTAGACATTGAAAATTCTCCAAAAATTGATACTAATTCCTTAAAATTATCTTCATATATTAATTCACAAATATACCGTTTCTTTTGGTTAATATTGACGTGTCAGGCGAAAAATGAACATGTTGGCACAATAAAGAAAAGTTCCGTTGCAATTATATCCATGTCTATAAATTTCATCTGATTCCTTCATTTCCACTAAAATGAATATCGAATTGTGGGATTCTTTACTTTCACCTTTTCTTTGCTTTGTAAAGATGCCATAACAACAGCCATTCACTTTCAGTAATTTAATTAACCAACATTCTTTCCTGTATAATACTTGTGCAATCAGGGCTCTTGCAGCTCACTACTGATGATTGTACCAAAAAACATCAAAAATCATAAATCTCACACAAAAGGCACGATTTTCGCGGTAACTCTTCAAAATCAACCTTCAAGAACAAATAGTTCTGCTCAGTCTAAAGTTAAAAATCAATTAGCGTATGAATACATCCCAACGTTACGGAATTGCAATTTTTCATGGAATTGGCGATATTCTAAATTGTACCCCGATTGCCAAACAGCTCAAGCTCAAAGAGCCGGAATGCCATATTACGTGGTACACCGCTTCAAAGTACCGCTTTATTGTGGAAAACAACCCGTTTATTGACGAGATTATAACTCTCGATGGTGATGTTCTTGAGCTTGACAAGGAAATGTCCCGGCTCAGTAAAGTACAAAATTGGACACGGTTTTTCACCCCTGCTCCCTACATGAACTATGATGTGTTGCCGGGTGGGTCATTATTGGATTTAATTAAAACTGCAGCAAGACTTGAATGGACATTTCCATTTATCCCAATATTCTCACTAAGTGATTCTGAAGTAAAACAAGCCCGTGATTATTGGAATGCACTTCCTGAAGGAAAGAAAATCCTCGTAGAAACTGAATTTTACTCCGAGCAAAGTCATTGGAAGGATGATTATGCATTTGAAATGCTTGCAGAATTACGACAAATTGACCCGGTTTTTATATTCACAGCCAAGAACAAGCCACCATTTTTTGATGAATTTCATCAGAAATATCCTAAATCAGTTTGGTGTGCAGAGCCATTTAGACTGAATGCAGAATTTTTCAATCTTTCGGATGCGTTTATTGGTGTTTCTTCGGGTATTTCCTGCGTTACATTCAGTGATTATTGCCGGACTGATGTTCCACGAATAGAAGTTTCGCGTGGTGAGCATTGGAGTGCAACTGGATACCCCCATCTTTCTGAATTATATATCTGTTATAATCGTAAGCGTTTTCAAGAATCGCTGCGCTCGCTAGCTGTTCGACTTTCAAATAGCAAAGCTCAACTTGATTTCTCACCCCGCTTCAAAACAATGAGTGCATTGCCTAATGGCAAAGAACGGGTAGTATGCCTTAGTTGTGGTTCACGTCAGGCAATTGCCGTCCGTGGTGACGATATAGTACGGTGCAATGACTGCGGCTTCCATTACCTCCGCGATCGCATGACAACCAAGGAAATGGAAGAGTATTACACAAATGTATATGCTGTCGATAACCCACAAGCTGCACCTATGGTACGTGTCCCTCCTTCAAAAGAAGCGGTTGACAACAAACCGGAATTTATCTCCTCGCAGCGCAAAGAGTTATTCAACCAGGCGGTTGCCACGTATGGCAAAGATATTAAAGGCGGAACACTTGTCGATATAGGTTGCGGCTGGGGTGCTCTGTTGCACAATGCAAAACGCGAAGGAATGAACGTAATCGGCTTTGAATTTACTGCTCCTAATGTGGAATTCGGACGGAATGTTCTGGGATTGGATATTCGTCAGCAACAATTTATTGATGCAGACTTGCCGGAAAGCTCAGTGGATATTATTACAATGTCCCACGTACTTGAGCATGTCCCCTTCCCTTTTGAATTTTTACAAAAAATAGAATATGTTCTTAAGCCAGGTGGTATTTTTACCTGTGTAGTTCCGAATTTTGGAAGTTTGGGTTCTGAAACCATGAAAGAGCAATGGGCATGGCTGGAACGTGACTGGCACTATTCACAATTTACACCACTGGTAATTCGGGAAATGTTCGCTCAAGCTGGATTTTTTGTTGAGAATTGTAGTACTGCTACAGGTGATTTCGGAAAAGACCTTCCGCTCGCTATTTTGAAACATCATCAGCCAAATGCAACACCACATCAACTTGAAGAAGCGTTAGAGAAAATCAATAATTCAGGATTGGGAGAAGAGATCAGAATTATCGGGCGTAAACGCGGCTCAACAAAAGCACGTTATACACCAAAAGGCAAAAATATTCTATGGGTTCGTACCGACTCGATTGGTGATGCAACTCTATCAGCATCGATGCTGCCTTCGATCTCTGAAAAGTATGACAATTCAACTGTAACTGTCATTTGTCAAAATCACCTTCGTGAATTCTACCTTGTAAGTCCTTATGCGGATATAGTGCTTGGCTTTGATAAAGACCGTGCTTACCGCGAAGAACCGTATCGTAATGATATTGCCCTCAAATTGCAAAAGATGCACATTGATACAGCCCTTAATTCTGTCTATTCGCGTGAACCGCTTACCGACTTTTTTACACTCGCTTCAGGCTCAGGTGAAACAATTGCATTAGACGGCGGACTCGATAATATGAATGATGCAATGCGCCGTCAACATAACACCCAATACTCGCAAATCATTCCAAGTGCCGGCGAATACAAGCTTGAATTGGAACGGCATAAAGACTTCTTGCATGGTCTTGGGATAGATACGCATTCGCTTTTACCTACCATTTGGTTAACTAAAGATGATGAAGCGTTCGCTGAAGATTTCTTCCAAAAGAATAATCTTTCTTCTCAAAACACCATTGCTCTATTTGCAGGAGTTCAAGTTGATATTCGCCGTTATGACCGTTACGGAGAAGCACTTGCACCGATTTGTAAAGAAAGCAATTTCACAGTTATAGGATTTGGCTCAGAGAACGAACATGATTTTGTTCAAAAACAGTTAGATGCAACAGGAGTAAAGACAATCAATCTTTGTGGTAAGACTACAATCCGTCAGTTAGCTGCTTTATTGAAAAAATGTAAATTGTCTGTTGGAGCAGAAACGGGAGCTGCACATCTTGCGTGTGCAGTCGGGACTCCTAATGTAGTGTTGCTCGGCGGTGGACATTTCGGAAGGTTCATGCCTTATTCTCACCTTACTTCTGCAGTTTCATTGCCGCTTGAATGCTTTGGATGCAATTGGCAATGCAAGTACAAAACACCGTATTGTGTCCGTTCTGTTTCATCAGGTGTTCTTACGGAAGCAATCAGACAAACCCTTAAAAAGACATCAACCAAACCCCGGATATTCATCCAAGAATCGGCAGAGTGGAACCCTAAACCCAGCGAACCGGAATGGGCATGGTTCTACCATTTGGTAATGCCCAATGCTGTAGAAGTTATTCGTGTAAGTGAGGAATCCTTAGAATTAAATACTCAACCACAACAAACTGAAATTTTGGTAACAGCTGTTATCTCGACTTACAATTCTGAGAAATTCATTCGTGGATGTTTGGAGGACTTGGTTCGCCAAACTTTGTTCATAAATGGCGAATTAGAAATTTTGGTAATTGATGCGTGCTCGGAGCAAAACGAAGGTGCGATAGTACGTGAGTTTCAATCCAAATATGAAAATATCCGTTACGAACGTACAGCAACCCGAGAGCCGCTCTACGCTTCCTGGAATTTTGCATCTCGAATTGCCCGTGGAAAATACATCGCCAATACAAATGCAGATGACAGAAGACGACCAGATTGCCTCGAAAAACTTGCTCAAGCTCTCGAAACTTCCGGTAATGGCATCGCCTATTCTGATTTGGCATTTGGGAAGAAGGAAAATGAACCCTACGAATCAGCTGCTATCGGTGAATGGCGTTTCCCCGACTTCGATCCAAAACTCGCAGTACTCTACAATCTCGGATGCTTCACACTTCTTTGGAGCAAGAAAGCATGGGAAGAAATAGGAGGATTCAATGAAGAGTATAAACTTGCTGCAGATTTCGACTTTTTCACAAGAGTAGGATTGCAATTCGGAGCATCTCATGTAACCGAGCCACTCACAATGGCGCTTCTGCATGATGGGCAGCAGTCTAAAAAAGAAGAGCAAATGAATGCAGAATCGAATGCTATTCGAACAGAATTTGCAAAATTGCCTCTTGAACTTCTTTTTCCTGACGAGAATCTGACAACTCCCGAATCTCGTGCTGCAGTGTGTATAAAAATTGCTAATGTAGCAATGACTTTGCGAGAGCCATGGTTTGGTGACCAAGTAGTTACCAAACCTCAAGCAGCCGCCGGGTGGTATCAACGTGCGCTTGAAGAGCAACCTGAAAATTCAACAGCAAACTATAACATTGCACTCCTTGCTGCAATTGTCGGACAAAATGGAGCTGCCTTGCAAATGCTCTCACGTTTGAAGAATCAAATTTCTATTGAAGAGTTTGATGCAGCAGAACAATTTATCAAAAAGGCAGCAATAAAGGTAAATCAAGAGTTATTGCACAGCATTCCGATTAAAGAACCTCTTGTGTACGAATCACTGCAAAAAATCAGCAAGCATAAGCAGACGGTAAAGACTAGAATTCTCTTTACGATGTACGGTTGGAATGAATCGGGCGGCGGCACAACATTCCCCCGTTCAGTTGCTAAGAAATTAGCGACTCTTGGTTATGACATTGCAGTATTCTACGCAGCCGGATATCATCCTTCTAATAATTCTCCATATTATCTTGAAAATAAATCGGAAGATGGAGTTCAGTTACATGGTGTCTATAATCGCCCAACCACCTTTTTAGATGCTGAAAATCCATTGAGAGAAATCGAAGATGCAGATTGTGTTCGCCATTTCAATCAAGTTTTAGATGAATTTGAGCCGGATGTTGTGCATTTCCATAACTTTTTAGGACTCTCGTTTGCTATAGCTGATGCCGTAAAAGAACGCGAAATCCCAATGGTCTATACTCCGCATAATTATCATTTGATAGATCCTACTCTCTATCTCTTTCGTTCAGATTTATCATTATGGAATGGAACAGACTTTCTTGGAAATTCTGAACTGGCAGCAAATCTTAAAAAGCGAGGGGAATATCTTCGTCGTGAGCAAAAAGCTTGCGATTTATTAAGTGAAACGATTGATTATACGCTTGCCGTTTCACGTAGGCAAGCAGAAATTCTTACTGATTTTGCCGGGGAAGACAGTCATATAACAATCGTTAATCAAATCCCGGAAAGTGCAGAAAATTCTGAGTATTCTAAAAAAACATACACAAATCGTTCACTCCGTTTTGGTTTTATAGGCGGAGTAATGCCGCATAAAGGTGTTCATATTCTGGCGCAAGCTGCCCAAGTTGCAGAACGCTCACAAGTGGAGATTCATATCTACGGTTTTGGTGGCAAAGAGTATATCAATATGCTCAAATCCATTGACCAAAAAGGAATACTTCATTTTCACGGTGAATACAGAAGTTCCGAATTACCTACTATTGCGAAAGAATTGGATGCCGTTATCCTACCAAGTGTTTGGGAAGACTGTGCACCACTAGTAATAGCCGAAGCACTCGCCCTTCACCTGCCCGTTATTGGAGCAGATATAGGAGGATTCAGTGATTTTGTGACTGATGGTTTCAACGGAAAACTCTACCGATACGATTCAGCTCGAGACCTTAGCAAAATCATTAAAGATATAATTGCTAATCCTAATCAACTCGAAACATGGAGCAAGAATGCAACATTGCCCTATACATTCAATGATTACACCCAATTCGTCGGTGATTTATATAATCAATTGGCAAACGGTGAACGCCCTAATCCGAAGGACATCTCCCTGACATTCAAACAAAACGAAACAAAAAATATTTCTCAACAATCAGTACCAGTTATGAGTTCCGAACCATTAAACCGTGTTCAATTCTCCGAAAATCTGAGTGGTGGATTCTCCAATAAAAATGCACGCGGGCAGATGCCCAATCCCCTCCCCGCTCCTCTTTATCTCAATCTCGGTTGCGGACGTGACGTTCGCGACGGCTTTGTAAACATTGATTTATTCAGTGATGATGAGCGTGTCGTAGCAATGGACATCCGGCATTTGGAACTTGCAGATAATGTTGCCGACGGCATCCTTGCAAGTGATGTTTTGGAACATTTCTCCCACCGCGAGACTGATGCTATTCTGGCTGAATGGGCACGTGTTCTGAAACCGAACGGAGAAATAATTATCCGCTGTCCGTCGCTTAGATTGCAGATTCAGGCGTATCAACGCGGGGTTTGGGATGCAGACATTGCGTCCTATATGATTTTCGGGGGACAAACCAATCCTGGAGATTATCATTGCATCGGATTTGATGAACAGTCTATCAAAAAGCATTTGGAGAAAGTTGGTTTTGAAGTTCTTTCGTTCGAGGAGGTGGATACTCCTCAAAGTGCTGGATTTATTAATCTTAACATGACCGTTCAGGCACGAAAGAAAGCACCGCAGATTATTCAACCGAAACCGACTATTGCACCTAAAGAGGTTATACCCCAGACACGAAAAGTATCTTCGACCAATGAAGTTGTACCCCATAAAGCCGGGACACCTTCGATAAATTTAGTATGGGAAGGTTCACAATTCGTATGGCATTCCTTTGCCCTTATCAACCGTGAGCAATGTGCCAATATCATTGAATCGGGAGTCGCAGAGGTAACGATTGTTCCTTACGAACCCGATCAATTTGGTCCCGAAAATAATCCTAAATATGAACTTCTCGCCTCTCACGATATACGTTTCAAAGCGGAAACAGACGAGCAAATCAAGAAACTCCCTTATGTGTGGGTTCGCCACCAGTGGCCTCCAAAAGTTGAAGAGCCGAAGGGTGCTTTGTGGGTAATTCAACAGCCGTGGGAATTCACCTCGCTACGCAAGGATTTTGTGGAGTTATTCAACCAAGCAGATGAAATATGGACTCCGTCCAATTATTCGCGTAATGCATTTGTAGCGTCGGGAGTGGAATCCAATAAAGTGCAAATTGTGCCGAATGGTATTGCCCCCGAACTGTTTACTCCGGCAGGAGAAAAACAGCACTTTGCAACAAACAAACGCTTCAAATTCTTATTTGTGGGTGGGACAATCCTTCGCAAAGGAATTGATATTCTGCTTAAATCATTTGCAACAACCTTTACCAATGAAGATGATGTGTGTTTGATTATCAAGGATATGGGCGGCGATTCATTTTATAAGGGTCAGACTGCAGCCGGCATGATTGACCAGGTTCGACGTTTGCCCGGCGCGCCTGAAATCCTCTACGCCGACGGCAGCATGTCTGAGCAGCAAATCGCCGATCTTTACCGTTCGTGCGACGTGTTTGTTTCGCCGTATCGTGGTGAGGGCTTCTCGCTTCCTGCTCTTGAGGCAATGGCTTCGGGATTGCCGGTGATTGTTACCGATGGCGGGGCAACAGATGATTTTGCGGATGAAACAGTCGGTTGGCTTGTTCCCGCTGGGAAGCGTTCGATAGGAAATGTTATCAGTGGACATGAACTGACCGAAGAAGGATTCCTATTAGAGCCGGATGGTGACCAACTATCAGAAATTTTGAGGTATTGCTATGCAAATCCAGCTGAATGTTTCCATAAGGGAATTGCTGCAAGTCATCGCGCCCGCACGGATTGGACGTGGAAAAAAGCATCACTCAAAGCACTTTCGCGGCTGGATGCATTGTGTAATACCACAATGGCAATTGAAGCAGAGCCGAAATTGCAAAATAAGGATGACGGAACTCTAGCAATTGCAAAAGCCGAAGATGCAATCATTAACGGCGAAATAGATGATGCAATTACCTATTATCAGGCAGCAATCATGATGGGCGGACTTCCTACTCGCTATAACCTGCTTGCAATCCACCGTTTGGCGTGGCTCTCGGCAGCTGACGGAGATGTAGAACTTGCACGTCAGTTTATCGAAAAAGCGGAAAAACTACAAGCGAATCATCCCGATTCGCTTTATATTCAATCGCTGTGTGCCGCGCTTGAGAGCAATTGGGTGGAATCTCTCGAACTGCTTAATGAGTTACTCCAAAATTGGAAGGCATACCGTTTTGATGTGTCACTCGGTATTCCACTTGACCAACTACTGAGCGAATCAGCACGGGCTATGCTCGAACTTGGTGATTTGGAACATGCACATCAAATCTATGAGCAAGCCCTGAAACACAATCCACAAAATGCAGATGCCTGTTATGGTGTTGCGCTCTGTTTCAAAGCTGCCGACCTGATGGACGAAGCGAGGACGATGCTTGAT
>CALMMI010000151.1 GCA_937868245.1 uncultured Ignavibacteria bacterium
CTGATAAGAAGCATTGTAAGAACATTCAACACTGCAACAATACTTATCAGTCCTAGAACAATCGGTATGGGCTTTTTTTGCAATTCAATCCACGCAAACATACTGCTGTTCAAATCGGTAACGGTGAGTACAAAATATGGGTAGCCTAATAACTCTTCGATTTTACGCGCAACAGAATTTATATTATCAATTGAGTTGAGCATAATATCGTACCCGGATACGGAGTTCTCGGGAAACTGAAAAAATACCCGTGAAGTTTCGAGTGGCATGTACACATAAATATCATCGTATTGCGACATACCGGTTTCGTATATCCCTACCAACTTAAACTGACGGATAAGAGGATTGGGTTGTCCGTTTTCATCGGTAAGAATTGTTGTGATGATAAGGGTATCGCCGGTAACACAATTTAATTTTCGCGCAAGTTTTTTACCAATGAGAACTTCGGAAGAACGGTTGTTCGAGAATGCAAAAGCACCTTCAGTGATTTTCTTGGGTCGGAGTGCAATTTCAATTTGAGCATCACTACCTTTAAGGCGTACACCTTCAATCTCGCCGTGTGAACGCACCAAACCTTCCCGTTCTATAGTTGGGGCAACACTTTTGATTTCGGGGATTTCCTGCGTGAGCTTTGCGGTTACAGATTGGTAATTAGGCAGTGCTTTATTGCGGAAGCCAACAAGATGAATGTGAGAGGTGAATTTAATGGCGTTTTCACGCAATGCCTGCTCGAAACCGTCAAGAACAGAGAGGGACAGTATTAGCGCCATACTGCCAATCATAACGCTTAGGAATGCTACTAAGCGTGTGAAAGATATAAAACGGCGACGGCGGTAGGATTGACCATACCGCCGCGCTACAAACGATGCAATTTGAAATTTCACAAGTGTTACTGTTTACTTGTACGTACTATTTTTTCAAAACAGCAGCAACATTTTTCTGGTTGATTTCAACCGGAAAACGTTGTTTAACCCGGGCAATCCATTGCTCGGTAAGGCGTTTTTGAACCATATCCTGGAATGCAGGTGCAAAATCAGGAATTGCTTCTTCAAACGTTTTTTGACGTGGTGGAGCTACTTCATTTACCTTGATAATGGAAAAACCGCGTTCGTACATCTCAGGCCCGATAATATCCCCTGCATTTGCTTTAGCTTTCTCTGCAAGAGCTACCAATTTATCTTCTTTAGAGGTAGCAAGATTATGGTGTCCTTTTTTCTCGCGGAAACCTTCGCGTTGTGTTAATTGTGCTGCCAGGTCGTCGAACTTTTCTCCTGCATCAATGCGCTTGCGGGCAGCTTTTGCAGCAGAATCCGAAAGGACATAAATTTCGCTGATTTCGTATTTTGTTTCGGTTCTATAACGAGACTTCGTAGAATCAAAGAAACTGCGTGCTTGAAGAGAATCGAATTTCAATTTACCCCATACTTCTTGTTCTTCCACTTTGAAAAGTAATATACCGTCGCGGAAATCACGCATCAAAGCTGCAAAATCAGGATATTGAAGTTCCAAACTTACGGTTGCATCATTTACAGCCTTTGGGTCTGTAAATTTATCAAGAACACGTGTTATACCTTTATAGTTAAGAGGTGTTGCACGAAGGTCGCTGCGTTTGTTTAAAGAATCGACAAGTGCATTTACTGTGATGCTTCCATTAGGTAGGGAATACACTTGCAGAGCTAAAACACCTTTTGTTAATTTACTTGCCCAACTTGTGTCAACTGTTGTTTTTGAAGTGTCAACAAAGGCAAGGAAAGATTTAAGTGCAGCGGAATTTAACTTATATCCTAAAGCAACTTTAAGGGAATCTATGTGATTACGTTTGTCTTCTTCGTAGAATAGACGCTTGTAATCTTTTTTAACCGATTCACGTTCTTCTTCCACATTCGGTACTCTTGAGGAATCACGGCGTATGATATGCAAGCCGTATTCGGTCCATACTTTACCTGAAATTTCACCGTCTTTTAGTGAGAATAATGCTTTTTCAAATTCAGGTAACAAGAGTTGATCTTTCATAGAGTCGAAACCACCTGAACGGCTATAGTATGAACCCATGAAACCGCCTTTTTCTTTTGTTGTCTTGTCATCCGAACTTGAGCGTACATATTCTTCAAATTTTTCAGGATGAGCTTTGATGAGTGCAAGTAAGCTGTCGCCTTTTTTGCTTATTCCTAAAGAATCATTTTTTCCGATGGAAGAGAGTAATAAATGGCTTGCGCGAACTTTAAGACGTGGCTCATTCTTGAGTACTTTTAGGATAAAATAGTTGTTTCTATAACGGATAAGTTGCGGGTACACTTCGCCAACTTTGCCTGAATATGCAGCATCTTCTACAGGACGAATTATTTTGCCGCCTGTTATATATGGTAGTACTCCGCCTCTTTTACCTGTTTCGGTATCGTCGGATGAATCACGGGCAAGCTTCTCAAAATCATCACCGCCGCGAACCTTTGCAAGGAAACGCATGGCACGGTTGTAAGCATCAAGCGTATCACCTTTTTCAGGGGAAGCGCATACAATTATTGCTATTTGAATTTCACGCTTGCGACGTTCAAGAAGTTTAGTAACTTCAGGCTCGATTATTTTCTTTTCAGAATAATGAGTTTCAGCCAGTAAACGGCGGTTTTGGGCAATATCAGTCATTACCGCAGAATCTTTATCAAGTTTACGATCCATTGCATCTTGTACTTTTAGGCGGTATTTGATGTACAGTTGCAAAAAGTCCATAACACTGTCGCGAGGGATTTCGGATAAACGCGAATTACGACGTCCCATGTTCTTATGGAAAGCATATTCGAGTTCACCGTATGTGATGGTTTCTTTACCGATGG
>CALMMI010000152.1 GCA_937868245.1 uncultured Ignavibacteria bacterium
CTAATAAGGAATGATATTCGATATGAATACAAGGTTGTTTAGTCGAATATCATTCCCATATTTTCACATAGTACGGGGAATTGCCTCAATAATAGCATTAACCTATATTATTATTTATCTATCCTTTGGTTTTTTATTCGAACTTTCAGATGAGGTTATCTTAGTAATTGGAGTTTATTCTGTTGTAAATATTTTTGAGGTTTTCAGACGTGTAGTTGTAAGTATAGAATTTGATGAAAATACCAAACAAGTTCACTTTGAATATTTTATATGGTTCTTTTTCAGGAATAGGATATCTGTTAGTTATCTTTCTGCCGGATATTTAGTTTATAACAAGACAAATCTTCTCCCTTTGAATCTTAGCTTTTTTAAGAAAATTCCTTTATAAAAGGGTTTAAGCCACTTACACTTTTATAATGGAAGAAAATACATTGCACGTATCGTAGTTCATTCCAAAGAATGGGAATCACAACAATTAGAAGATATGGTAAAGATTCTCGCTTCTTTTGCTCATGAGTTTAAAATGAGTCCCGGATTATTCTAATCATATTATCTCATAAAATGACTTAACTTTGTAGAAAGACATTTCGCATCTCTTTTAAATCATTCTGAGCAATGTTTACTTTTCTCCGCACCCTAATATCCTCTCTCTACCTCACAAACCGCTTCTTTGCAGTAATGGGTGGGTTGTTTTTCCTTTTTGGGATTTCATTCCCATTCCCAATACTTTTACCAATTGGGAAAGGTCTTCTGGCAATCGGTGTAACTTTAGTTGCTGTTGAAATATTTGCGCTCTACCGAATAAAAGAAGGCATCAACGCCAATCGCAATACTCCTGATAAACTCTCGAACGGTGACCAAAACGATATTACCATTTCACTCGAGAACCTTTATACATTCCCGGTAAAATTAACCGTTATAGATGAAATCCCCTTTCAATTTCAAGTGCGTGACTCAAATGCAGAAGTGTCGCTTCAACCTGCCGAACAGACCCTAATTCAATATTCACTCCGTCCCACTAAACGCGGGGAATATAGTTTTGGTGCTGTCAATGTATTTGTGTCTTCCCCCTTAGGATTTGCACGCCGTAGGTACAGATTTTCACAGAATGCCATTGTTCCCGTCTATCCGTCCTATATTCAGCTTCGCAAATACGAACTGCTTGCCATCAGCAACCGTCTTACAGACGCAGGAATCAAGCAAATACGAAGGATTGGGCAATCTATGGAGTTTGAGCATATTCGCCGTTACGTGCGAGGGGACGACTACCGTTTGGTGAATTGGAAGGCATCAGCACGGACCGGAGATTTGATGGTAAATAATTTTACCGATGAAAAAGCACAGCACATCTACTCGGTAATCGACAAAGGACGTGTGATGAAAATGCCGTTTGAAGAAATGAGTTTGCTCGACCATGCGATAAACTCTTCCTTAATCCTGTCGAATGTAGCAATTCTAAAGCAGGACAAAGCAGGTATCATTACATTTGCAAGTAAAATAGGTTCAGTACTTCCTGCCGACCGTAAAACGTCGCAGATGCATACTATTTTGGAGTTACTCTATGCCGAAAAAACCAACTATACAGAATCAAATTATGAACTTCTCCATGCAACTGTCCGAAGCAAACTCCCCCAAAGAAGCTTGCTTCTGCTCTACACCAATTTCGAGACTCTTTCTTCACTGGAGCGTCAGCTTCCTTACCTACGAAGCATAGCAAAGCAGCACCTTCTTGTAGTGATTTTCTTCGAGAACACTGAACTTCGCACCCTGTTAGAATCACCGGCTACCACTACTGAAGAAATCTACCTAAAAACAATTGCAGAAAAATTTGCTTATGAAAAGCGGCTAATCGTAAAGGAACTTGAGCGGTTCGGGATTCAAGCAGTACTTACAGCTCCTAAAGATCTTACGGTTAATACGATTAATAAGTATCTTGAGCTGAAGGCAAGGCGGATGATATAACCAATAAAGCATGAGTACTATAATTATTTTGCATTATTATTAGTTTTTTGGCAATTAATTTAACCAGATTGTCATGCTGAGTTCCTGATAGTCGTGAAACCGTCTACAAATAAGACAATAACAGACAAACAGCATATCCCCCCCTGTCATCCTGAACTTGATTCAGGATCTCCGTTGCTGTTTGGTCGTGCTAATTCAGACGTGCTATTTCGACTTTATCTCGGAGATGCTGAATCGAGTTCAGCATGACAGGACTGTTATTTTACCTCTTAAAAAAAGAGATGTCATTTACATCCCGTCGACGCATACAGATACTTACCTTTTTTTATTGAGACAGCACATTTAAAATAAAAGTAGGAACAAGCCATAAGACCTGTCCCTAAGAATGCTCTATTGGTTATACCAAACTTACACCATCAATCCTTAACCACAAACCCACTCATAAAATCAACGATTTCCTTCTCAAATTCAGGAAAAATATCTTTGGCTGTGTACGAGATTATCTGTGTAGTTCCCTTTTTGCCCGAGTAGAAGCAGATGAAATATCTGAACGTTATTTTATCAAAAACAGCATCTACAGATACAAACCGTACTTCCTGACCGTTAACAATTCTCTTTTCTTCATTTACAACTTTTGCCTCCGGTGAACTTGAATGCAGGTTGTCCACAAATTGCTTGCTATAATCGTCAGACGGTACATAACTCTTGTCTGAGAAAATCATTATGGAACAATTGCCATCCGAGTGATTGAACTGGAATTCAGCATTTTCAGTATCCTTCTTCTTAGCCGGAATCCATTTTTTTCCGTCCATCCAAAATTCAAATCCCTTTACTATTGTACTTTTTACAGATTTTGTAGATAGAGCAGGTTTTGAATTCGTTTTAATAATATTCGGATCAGAATATTTCCATGTACCGTTGGGCGAAAGGATAACCTCTTTACCCTCTTGCGTTGTAGCCTTAATGTTTTGAGAATAGCTGTAAGTGATGCTTATTACAAAAATTGCAGCGATTGCAAATAAAAACTTCATCTTTGATTTCCTTGATAAATTAAATATGTATAAATTTTTTGAAATTGAAACTGAAATGTTACTCTATTATTCTTTAGTAGCTACTAAGAACCTCAGTCGAAACTCAATTCAGGGACTTCTTGGCTTGTTTGCCTTACTATTCCATCTTGTAGATTCCACTACATACTGAGATTCTTAATCACCAGGACTGACAGTTGTTTTATAGTTCATACCTTAAGTACATCCTTCACACTGCTATAACATGCAAATCATCACCACTTTGCCGAGATGAAATGATTTTTAATTTCTTGCTCGATGCTAATGTATCTGCTGAATATTCACCGAAAGCTTTTAACCCTTTTCCAATGAGCATTGGCGCAATAAAGAAATGATATTCATCAGAAATTATTAGTAACATAAAATTTGACACTTT
>CALMMI010000153.1 GCA_937868245.1 uncultured Ignavibacteria bacterium
CTCTGCTTCCTTAGAATTTATACAGGAAGCATGTACATTCCAACCTTTATCAAGAAAGAACCGGGTAACAACCGAGCCAAGATTTCCTGCTGCTCCGGTAAGAATAAGTGTAGGCATAGGTATGAATTAGCAGAGCCATGTAATAATTGAAGATACAGCAATAGAAAAATATGATTTTATGTACATAATATCATGAATTGGCTATTTCTGTAAACATTGGAAAACTTCGAATTCTGCCGATAAACAACAAATAGAGTAAACGAATAGTTAAAAATCATCTATTTAGCCGTCAAATCAACAATTTCCTTGAGTTTGTATATACTGGAGTTGTTAAGTTCGAATACAAAATCTTTTTTTACTTTATTAGTGTAATGCCATATCTCTTGTGTTTGACCTCCCGAAGGGGTAATCTTCTCTATTGTTGTAGGTGCCCCGTAAAGAATATAAATTTTACCGCGTTCCGATTTTGCACCGTCTTGCTCTCCAATAACCTGAAAATTGAAATATGCATAATCCACCCGCCGATAATATTCTGCCATTGTATGATTATATACAGATTCGGATGATGGGTAATTCTTTTGCCAGTATTCAATAACTTTGCGCCTTTTCTCACTGTCCGATCCGCTATTGATTGCGTCAAAGTCGTCATCACTTAACAGGTAATACAGTGCCTCCACCATGTATCGCATACTCCGGAAAGACAAGGGCATATTCTCCCAAATCACATCAAACGGCTGAACTGCTGTGTCTTTTGTTCCAACTTTTACTACGCGAAGCTTGTATTTACCGGGTGCTATTGTAGAAGCGGGTAGTGTAATGTCCAATAAGCCGTATGAACCTTGCATGGATTCTTTTTGTACGGTTGTAATCGAATATGTAGGTTTGCCCTGAAATTGTTTCAAATTTCGTTCAGTAGGAATAAGGACTGTACTCCTGATAGGAACAGCGTTCCCGCCTACACTGGGGAGATTACCCCATTCGGATGTTATGTCAGTGTTAGGATTGACCACGGGAGCATAGGAATACGAATATACATCACCATCTTTTACACCTGAAACAGTTAGCAGTGCATGAACATTATTCTGTGAAAAAAGAGCGTTCCCGCCGGCAAACATAGGAATAATTAGACCTGATGTGGTATCGGCATATTCTACAAAAATCGGTTTGGATATTCCGCCTGAATCGGATGTAGGTGATTTAATGGAAGGGAATTGAACCTTACGCAGCTGGGAATTCTCTTTGTCACTTAGGATTGCTGACAGAGAATATGTACCGGCAGGCAACGTAACTTTTATAGAACCGTATATAAAATCTGTTTTAGAATTTGTCTGTTCAAATGTTTTTGTAAAAATACTATCTTTCCACTGATTGCGAAACCGGATTATACCTATGTCATCCCGAAGTTCCACCATAACAAATGGAGTTGCAAGATATGCACCCCTTTGAATCATTGCCGAACTTGGCAATTGATGAAATTCCAATGGGTCGTACATT
>CALMMI010000154.1 GCA_937868245.1 uncultured Ignavibacteria bacterium
TTCAATTCCATTAGATAGGATTAATTACAATGATTGACCTACTAAACTTCATATTCGCGGATTTTTGGCACTTTTAGGGAACTATAATTTTAATCGTCTGTCTTGGAACTTACGGATTAGATTTTGCAAAAGTTATAGCACTTACAATATCGAATATAATCGACAAACTTTTTTCAACTACTAATAAAGAAAACAAATGAAGAAAATTAAATCAAATGACAGCATAGAAGTAACACAAGTTAAAATCTTGATATACGGGCAGCCGGGGCTTGGTAAAACTACGCTCTCTCTAACCGCTAAAAATCCCCTTGTACTTGACTTTGACAATGGAGCTCACAGGGCGGGCAATCGTAGAAGTGGTGAGGTTTGGCAAATTGAAAGTTGGAATGATATTGTAGAAATGATGAAAAATCCAAAGGAATTACAAGCATTCGACACGATTATAATTGATACCGTCGGGAAATGTTTGGACTTTTTGATTGCTGATATTATAAATGAAAACCCAAAAAGTGGGAACAAAAAAGGCAATCTTACCATAAGCGGGTGGGGGGATTTGAAAGGTACGTTTTCAGCATGGATTAAGCAACTTATTATTCTTGGAAAAGATATTATAATGATTGCTCACGATAAGGAAAAGGACGAAAACGATGTAAGAATTTTACGCCCTGACGTTTCAGGTGGCAGTTATGGGGAAATAGTGAAACAGGCGGATTTCATTGGTTATATGTCAATGGTGGATAAAAATAGAGTGTTGGATTTTAATCCGACAGATAGGACAATCGGTAAAAATTCAGCTTGTTTCCCTGCTTTAACCGTTCCCGATGTTGCTTCAAATCCGTTGTTTTTAGCTGATAAAATCGAGGAAATGAAAGTAAAGTTATCCGGCATGAGTGAGCAAGACTTGGAAATAAGAAAAGAACTTGAAACTATGAAATTAGAGATTGCAGAATTTACCGATGCTTATCAATTCGATAATTTCTTGATAGATTTGCAAACCAAACAAGAACCGTTATTAACACAAGCGCAAAATATTCTCTGGAGAAAAGCCAAAACGCTAAACTTGGACTTTGATAAAAAATCAAGAACGTTTACCGAAAAGGTGGTGTAATGTGCGAATTTCAGTAACAACAATTGAAAGTTACAGACGGTACTTAATTGGTATTGATAACGAAGAAAAGTTAATTGAATCAATAACGAAAAGAAGCCCGCCAACTATAAATATGCAACGTGGAACGGCTTTTCATTCAATACTTGAAGAACCTGAATATCATTACAATCTTGATACGGGTAATTATATTTGTAATGGAATAGAGTTTGACTTTGATATAGTAATGAAATGCAAGGCGGAAATTGATTATACGGGCTTATTTGAGATTAAGCATACCAAAGTGTACGAGGTGGCAAAAGAACGCATTACAGTAGTTGGAAAGTGCGACCAATTGATAGGTACGACGGTAATTGAAAACAAAACCAAATGGGCAACGTTCGATATTGACAGTTATCAGCAATCCTATCAATGGAGACTCTACTTAGATATGTTCTTTGTGGATTCAGTAAAATACAATGTGTTTTGTATGTCAGCTTTGCAAGATGGAATACGGCTAAATTCGATTGAAAAATTTACGATGCACCCGTATTTGAATTTGGAAAGTGATGTTAAAAAAATGATTGCATCGTTTGTGGATTATATACATTTTCGAGGTTTGGAGCAATTTTTTCAGGAAAATACTTAACTTACAATTTTAGAAATTTTTGAGGTGTGGAGATGAAAATAAGTGATAACGAAACAGACGGGAGCGAATTTGAAGAATGGAATGAAGAAGAATATTGCGATACTGACGATACCTATTACTCAATGATTTGCTCCGATTAACTTTTTTTAAGTGCGAATAGTTTAACGTAATGCAAATTGAGCTTTGTACATTTAACAACGATTAGATTCATCGCAAAGTTTGCTGTTGGTCAGAGAACGCTAAGTAAAACTTAGAAGTAGTGGACAGTAGCCACTTTCGCACGTTTTTTTTATTTTTATGAGAGGTGAAAAGTGAAATTTCAATCAGGAACAACATATTTAGAATTTGAAGGGCATAGAGTAACCGCGAGTAGTTTGCTTAATAATGTATCGGTATCTATTAGCTTAGACGAACAAATCCAACTTCATGAATACTTAGGTGAGCAAATAGCCTTGCAAATTAATAAGGAGAAAACCGAGATGAAAGAAAAACTTACAGTTGCTAAACTCTTAATTGCGTTGAAAAATAGAGACGAAGGGCAAATGTTGAGATTGAATAGCTCCGAGCAAGCCGATTTGATACCTGAGGTTGAAA
>CALMMI010000155.1 GCA_937868245.1 uncultured Ignavibacteria bacterium
CATATTCATCTGCTACTTTTTTACCGATGATTCGTCCGTTAAATTCCGTAACTCTTAATAATTTCCCAGTATCGCTCACAGAATCAGGTACTGTTGTACTACAACGAGCCCGCTCGGCAGCAGATGCAAATACTAAACTGCTTGCATCGGGGGTAAACGGGGATGTCCCCATAAAGCTTCCGGAAGTGTTGGTTTTCAGGGGTACTGTAAACGGTGAGCCTAATTCAAAAGTTACCCTTTGCACTGTAAAAGATGAAATTATTTGTTCAATACAAAGAGAAGATGGAAGTGCCTACACACTTGCCCCATCAACTGAAGCAAATTCTACTATGCATTATCTGGTTTCGGATAAAGTAATTCATCAAAAAAATGAACTATTGCAATGTATGTCCGAAGAGACATATCTTTCAATGAAAAAAAATCTTATATCTCCACCTTCTCTATTGACTACAAAGGACTCTAAATTACTTTCAAAGAATCTCCTTGAAGTTAGAGTTGCAGTCGAATGCGATACAAAATTTTATAAAGATTTCAATGATACAAACAAAGCAGCTGCGTACGCGATTGCACTTATTTCTCTTGCGAGCCTTACTTACGAAGATGAAGTTAATACTGTTCTCACAATTCCGTGGTTGAAAATCTGGGTAGAACAAGATCCATACAATGTAAAAGGAGATGGTTATGCTCTTGTATGGGCAGCTCAAAAATACTGGAAAGCCAATCTTTCAAATATAGATAGGGACATTGTACATACGCTAACTTCAGGTGGTGGTGGTGGAATAGCACTTCAATATAAATTGGCAAATGGTGGTGGTGGAACTACTATTGGTAACCATGATGAAGGATATGGCTCATCCTCACCATTTACGTCTCACATATTTCCTACCTTGGATTTCACATATGGTGTATATATTGTAGCGCATGAGATTGGACATAATTTCGGCGCAGTACACTCCCATAATTGTTTTTGGAATCCACCTTTTGATACATGTGTTGTATCAGAAGCAATTAGCGGAAAGTGTTTCCCGGATACTTTAAAAATTCGTCCAAACCCAGGCTCTATTATGAGTTACTGTCCGGGTGTTAATCTTGAAGCACATAATAATGATTTTAACTATTATCGTGTTAACATGACATTTCTCCCTAAAATTTCTGAGTATATGAGAGCTCAAGTTGAATCCGTTTCAAGTGTTACATCAGCAACAAAACCTGCTCTTGTCCTTAGCTATCCCAGGGGCAATGAAAAGATTGACGCTTCAAATATTGTAATACGCTGGCAATCTGCACGCGTTCAAAACGTGAAGTTAGAATACACAATCGATGGCGGAACAACATGGGTTCAAATTATTGCAAGCACTCCAGCAGCCGAAGGTCAGTATAAATGGTATCTACCTGTTATTGACGTTTCTAAAATGATGATTAGAGTATCTGACGTGACCAACGAAAATTTAAGTGATGGAAGTGTTCTTCCATTCAGCGCACACAATGCAACCGGAGTTTCGGAAGAACCTACCGGTACTGCATTTGAACTTACAACATCAATTGTTGACGGTGAGTTGATGCTCGATGGAAATCTCCAAGTCAATCAACAGAATCTTATAGTAACACTCTATTCTATTAACGGGAAAGAAGTAGGCAAATGGAGCATTCCTGTTGCAGCCGGTCATCTCGCACTAAAATTTGATGTAAGTGCAATTACTCATGGTGTATATAATGTTCAGGTATCGGGTGCTGGGGTTCGATATGGAAAAACGCTTATGAATCTGTAAC
>CALMMI010000156.1 GCA_937868245.1 uncultured Ignavibacteria bacterium
TGCAATGCAGATAAATAATATTTAGGACTGACATAAGAATATATCACTCCAAAGGAGCTTTGTCGTTTCTTGGTTTTGCATTGCTATTAGGATTTATCCCCTCTGGGGAAATGGAATTAGTTAGTCTCAAAACAAAGTCCCAAAATTACAGTATGTAGTTTTGGGACTTACTTTTGGGACTAACGATTCTTACAGCCCCCATAGGGGCGAAATATCGGTAGAAAGCGAACACGCCCCGACCCTCTTAAAGTCCCGTAGGGACGAAATATTGGTATAACCAAAAACCAATATTTCATCCCTGACGGGATTTTTTTGTCGAGGCGGGGATGTTTTCTACCGATATTTCATCCCTATCGGGATTGAATGCATCGATAGCGTGCTATTTCCTATATCGTTCTTATGGGTATGCGTCTTGGGGCGATGCCCCAAGCTGTGGTGTGGCAGACCTTCAGTCTGCGGGGGAAATGTGGTGTTTGTCTTGGGGCGATGCCCCAAGCTTTGGTGTTGCAGGCTTTCAGCCTGCCCTTCACGACGATTAATGAAATATCAATCGGTACACAATATACTGTAAAACAACAAACTAGCCCAAAGGGCTTACACACCTTAGCTTGGGGCAACGCCCCAAGACAATGCGCCCCAAGACAACACATACCCCCAAGAGGAAACACCCGGGAAGAGTTTTACCGCTGAATTTCCATCTGCACCATCTGCTCCTGCGTAGGCGTCTGCAACCTCAAAAAGTAATGACCGATTCCAATATCACTCACATCCAAATGAAGGGTCTGCAAACCAACAGGGATTTCCTTGTTGATAAAGATTTTCACTGTTCTTCCGTTTGCATCTATCAAGCTGAGTTTTGATATTCCCTTTTCGATTATTCTCATTACTACATCAGCAGAATTTTGTGTAGGGTTCGGACTGAGAGGTCCAAGTTGAATTTGCTCGAAAGAAAGTCCGGTATGGGTAGTGTCGGGTGTATTGGGCAGCAATCGAAACTCACCGTTCATGGTCTTTACATTTGCCACCCCGCCTGTACTATTTATTCGGTCGATAGTAAGTGCTGTAACTGCTTCAGAGTTCGCTTTGGCTTTGAATGAATACCTGATTTGTGTGTCGCTTGTAAGTACAATCGGGAAGCCGAACTCAATTGCTGCCTGACCATTTGTAATGGTTGCGTTTGGTGTAGTGCCTACAGTTTCGAGCAGAGCCGAGTTATAATGCAATACACCTGTAAATCGTGAAATTTTTGACTGAGCCAATCTTGTTTGGGATGTTATCATTATCGGAATTGATACGGTATCACCTGCTTTTGCAGCCGCACTGCCAACCTGAAGCGTAACAGTAGCGGGAATATTGTTCGATTCGATTGTCCCCTTGCCCAAAATGGTAACAGATACAGGCGTGCTGTTGCTGTCGGGTAGAAATACTGCTTCCGCATATTTATAGCCACTGCTTTGCGGGGAAAATCTAAGGTTGATTTTTACCTGGTCGTATGGCTTGATAATTTTTTGAGTGTTGTCGAGAACTGAAAAATCATCGGGGTTCGTACCGGTAATTTTTACATTTGGCAACGTTACCGGCACACCTGTTTTATTTTTTACAATCAAAACGGCAAGTGAGTCTTTAGTATATCCAACATTTACAGTTCCCATATTCACAGAATAGAGAAGAGCTACGAGCGGGGATTTGGGAACACCTTCGCCGAACATTTGCATAAGGGCAGACGGACGTACACCTTTGAAATCAAAATTTATCCCTCCACCGGTACGCCCGAGTTCTTTAGGTGCAAAGCGGACATCGACTGATATGGAATCCTTGGCTTTAATAGTGTAATTGTTTGTAATCCCTAAAATAGAGTAGTCTTTTATGTTAGGTCCTGCTTCGCTCATGGAAACAGTAACGGGTGATTTGCTGTGATTGACTATCATATATTGTCTGAGAAAGTCTTTCTGAGTCCCTACATCCACTTGACCGAACAGAGCTGGTGAACCTTTAATCTGAACGGAATCTACAATTGCAAATCCTGTAATATCTTTTAAAACGACATTAGCTTGAGTATATATTTTGATTGTGGCTTTTTTAGCTCCTGCCGATATAGGAGTAAATAAAAACTCGCCTGATTGCGTTGATCCGACGGAAACAATAATAGGGTATGATTGCTGTACAGCCGTAAATTCTGAATTTGCATCGTTTGCAATAGTCATCGAATCTATGCGGTAAGGATAGGTTCCTGTATTCCTTAGATACTCTACAATTACTGTATCCTTAGAATTCCCGACGGATACTATCCCCATGTCAATATCAGATGCGGTAGGAGTAGGGGCATTCAATGTGAATACCGTATCCGACATGTCGGTTTGAATCGGACGCAGCAGAGCCGATGTTGAGTCGGTTGCTTCCCATATCCTCACTACGCCGTCCTTACCTGAGGAAGCAAGATAACTTCCGTCAAAATTCCATGCAACGTAGGTAGCTTCACCTGTATGACCATCCAAAGTACGGACATAGCCTGACCTTAAATTCCAAATATACGCACTTCCGTCAAGATTGGAAGTTGCCAAAAACTGCCCGTCAGGACTGAATTCAAGATGGGAGAAAGGCACATTATGACCGTTAAGTATGGCTACTCTTTCTCCTGAAAGGGGATCCCATATACAGCATGTTTGGTCGTCACTTATCGAAGCAAGCATCTTACCGTCGGGTGACCACGCAACTTCACGTATTGTGTTAGAATGACCTGTAAGGGTTTTTAGATTATTTCCTAAAGCATCCCATATTTTAATAGTTTTATCATCACTCGCAGTGGCTATTTTACTACCGTCATGATTCCATGCCAAATGGCGCACCGGCTTAGTATGGCTTAGTATATATGCTGGTTCAACCAATTTCCAATATATTACTGCTTGATTTTTTTCTTCATCAGCCATGGCAATATATTGACTATTCGGTTTTTTATCCACACATCTCAAGAATGTGTTTGTATATGAACCAATAGGCTGTATTTGATTCTCACTGAATGAAGGAGCTATAGTATATAACCATATCTGACCATCAATATATGATGATAATAACTCCTTACCATCAGTACTCCACTCGAGTGTATAAATTGATTTACTGGAATGGTCAATTGAATTGACTTTTTTCCCATTAGCGTCCCAGAGCGTTATTGTTCCACTATTATCAGCTGTTGCGATTAAGCGATTATCAGGACTCCATTTAACATGAGTAATAGGTGAAAGATTTCCTTGTAATATATGGAGCTTTGCTCCTGTTATTGCATCCCAAATAATAGCCGTACCATCGTTACTTGCAGTGGCAATCATTTTTCCTTCCGGACTCCAATCTGCCATGTTTACATCAGATGTATGTCCTTTCAGCTCAAGATTGTTATTACTACCTGTACTTTTACCTTCCCTTTGCGTTATTCTTATACGATATTGATTTCCTATTTCAGCGGGAAATCTGTATTTATATTCCAAGCCTGTTGCCTGGTTGGTAATTGTTCTCCATGTTAATCCGTTGTCATTAGTAATTTCTATGGTTACGGTATCGGTTGCAGGAATTCCGTTCCATCTGAGTGTATCGTCGCTTCCAGCTGCGAGAACCTCACCGTTATTGGGGTAGGATACCACCATTTTAGTTGTTTGAGATCCGGGTTTCTGATATGGAAAACGAGCCGAGGCAAAATAAGTTTGGGTGCATTCTAATGTTTCAAATGTGAATGAAGTCCAATAATAACTACTGTCCCTGGGAGTGTATCGTACAGTCAGTTGCTTGCTTTGGTTGGGCAAAAGAGTAAATTGTTTTGGGAATATTTCAAATGAATTATCTGTAGATTTGATGTCGGTAATAGAAGCACCGGTAGAAGCAGCGGTAACTGTTATTGTAGTGTCGTGAGGTTGCCCTATAGGGGCTGGGGATTTGAACGCTAAGGTTTTCGGAACAATAGTCATCTGCATAAATTCAGGCTGAGTAACCTCGTAGGTTAAACTTTGTGTAGTGTTTTTCCATTGAAGCACGGCAGTATTCCGGGTTGGCTTGCACGTTGTGGTACTTTTCCATACTATTTCGCAAGGCAGTGAGGATTGGCTTGTTTGCAATATTTGCATGTATATCGTTTCGGCTTGCTGCTGTGTGGTTACGTTCTCGAAGTACTGTCCATTTGTTTTTGCAGTTATTTCTTTTAACGACATAGGACAAGCCAAACCGAGTGTAATA
The DNA here is from genome assembly GCA_937868245.1 of uncultured Ignavibacteria bacterium. Classification (GTDB taxonomy): domain Bacteria; phylum Bacteroidota; class Ignavibacteria; order Kapaibacteriales; family UBA961; genus JADJXV01. Next base: position 4,219 of record CALMMI010000156.1, read on the forward strand.
GCAAAAATCTTACAGTCTTGTTTTTTAGCTTCAGCAATAATTGCTTTTACGTCGGGCTCAAAGTTAGGCAAGCCGTCTGTAATATAAATAATTACTTTTTGGTATTTTCCATTCTGGGAGATTTGCAGTGCGCCTGCAAATGGCTTTAACAAGCCCATGTTATAATCAGTGCCACCGCTAGGTTGTAGGGTGGGGAGTACTGCAAGTAACTTTTGCCTGTCGGTTGTAAAATCCTGGTTGAAATAATTACCGCTGTTAAATGTCCCTACGGCAGCTTCACTTAAACCCTGCGGCAATCCGTTTATCCATGATACTGCAGCTGTTTTTGCCAGGTCTAACCGTCGTAAGCCCAATCCCGTATTTGTTTGCATCGAACCCGATACATCCACCATAACGACCGATGACAATGCTGCAAGTTCCGGTTGTTCAGGACATGTAACCGAGACAATCTCCATCTGTTTGCCATTCTCTGTTAGTGTCAGTTCGGAAACAGGGGGATTGACAAGCTGATTCTTATTATCAAGTGCATTAAATTTTGCACTTACAGTTGGAAATTTACTTTGATTAATATCAAAGAATTGAAGTGTTTGTGCCGATGATGCTAAAGGAAAGAATATTGAAATAAAAACGATAATACGTAGTGGTAATAGAAGTTTCATATAGATGATGGTAGAAAATCAGTGAATTCAAATAGCGAATTTATCAGTTACTAGTAAAATAATATGCAATTTACGATTCTAAATTGAATCATGAAAAGAAGTAGTGATTTTCTTTAAAAAATAAAGTGAATACTTCTCTTTTACTGTAAAATTCTGTAACCCATATACAATATATGATAAGATATGCCCCCGAGAAGGTCTATCATTTTGTAATGCGACTATTTCTATTGCTATGCAGTTCTTGCTGAATTTGATGGGAGAGAAGTGGGTGTTATTTTCGGATATATATTCCCAACTGTAAAAAGTAGGGTGTCTTGTGTTGCATAACAAAATAAATTTATTTGCAATAAATGATAATATCCGAAATAACACTATATTTGCAAAAGTCATCAGAATATAATACATGCAGGTATCCTCCCCAAAACCGATACATCATTTTCGATTATCTTCCGAGTACTAATTTTTAACTGTTTCATCATTTTTATTATAAGGTATTATGAAAAAAAGCATACTAATTGTTGCATTGATAATGGCGGCAGTATTGGGTTCATGTTCAAAGAGTGATCCTGTATCTCCGGGTGGAAACAACACAGGAACAAGTGACAGCTACTATCCAACCACTGTTGGATATTGGTGGGAGTATAATTCTACATTGCCTGATTATCCAAGCTCCTATAAAGTAACTATCGATGGCGAAGAAATAAAAAGTGGAAAAACATATTCTGTTGCTTCAACTACTGTACCTAACGCGGGCAAATCATATTTTAGAGTTGACAATAATGTACTATACTCAATAGGACCAAATGCATATGGATTAGATGAAAATACCGAATTTAAACAGTTAGATTTCAATTTAGCAGTAGGCGATTCAACTGTAATTGTAGGTACGAATCCTCTGGGATATCCTCAGAGACAAACCACAATAATGATGGAAAAAGGTACAACATACTCTGCTGCTAATGGTATAACATACAAAGATGTTATAATGTTGCGAACTAATGTTTACTTCGAACCTTCTCCCGGATTTTTGATTTTTGTAGGTTCTGTGGATTATTACTTTGCAAAAGGTATTGGGTTTATTTCTTCAGATGCAGGTTCTAAGGGTATGGTCGAAATCAAAGATTACAATGTTAAATAGCTTATTCAAAGTTCATTTGAATTTACAAAGAAACCCTCGTATAGAGGGTTTTTTTGTAAATGATGTAATGGAAGATTGTAAATCTGAAGTTAATACTTTGGTTCTGTTTTGGCTTATTCTTTAATATTCAACGTTGTTTTGCATATATTCTATACTTGGGGTGATGCCCCAAGCTGTGGTGTGGCAGACCTTCAGTCTGCCGTGGAAATGTGGTGTTTGTCTTGGGGCGATGCCCCAAGCTTTGGTGTTGCAGGCTTTCAGCCTGCCCTTCACGACGATTAATGCAGTATCAATCGGCGTGCACAAAATACAGTAAAATAACAGACTAGCCCAACGGGCTTACAGACCACAGCTTGGGGCATCGCCCCAAGACGATATACAACAAAAAAAAGACCTTCAAGATTTTCACAAACCTTGAAGGTCTAAACATTTGGATACCAATAAGGGTATTTACTACTCCCTCACAAACGGCTTAAACCACGTTTCACCAATACCGATAGTAACACTAAATCGTCCGAACATTTCTTGAACCAAACCGTTACCGGTAGCACCACGAGTGCCTCCGGTTACTGCGCAATCCATCATTGCTGTGCCGCCAACAGGGATTTGCATACCAAAAGACGCAAAATATTCGTTGATTCCCGCTCCGTTAAGTGTGTAATACAATTGATTGTACCCACCGCCTATATTGAATGCAATTCTATCAGCAAACGCTGTTCCAGGTGCAAAGGATGCAAGGCGCGAAATTCCAAAACTGAGTCTTTGTGCCGTACGGAACTGTGCTTTACCCGGACGGTAATTGAAAGATGAGAAATCTTGCATTTCACCATCTAAAGCAAACAAAAACTTACCGGATTTATACGACGCACCCACACCGATACTCGTTGGCATAGGCGTGGAAAAATCTTGTTTGATTGTTGTATCACTCGACGTCTCACTTGAACTAAGTGTGCTGTACCGTAGTTCACTTGTTCCGTGAAGTGATGCGTATGATGACATTGCCAAACCAATCTTAAAATTATCAAGTGGAGTATAAAGCAGACCCGCCTTAAAACCTGATCCCTTGAAATTATCATTCCGTTGATTGATTGAAATATATGATTCGGATGTATAAAGTATTGTTTCGATAATCGAATTGGTTTTACCGAATAGTCCGACTGCTGCTACTCCAAATGAAAGATTATCAACAATTTTAAACGCACCGCCGATATATCCTGCTGTAATTCCACCAGCTCCACTTGCATCAATCTCACCACCGATAGTATTGCCGTTTGCAACAATGCTTGTTGGAGTTGTGAGTGAATAATTAACAGAACTGTAAGGATAAAACCCAAAACTGGCTGCTATGCCGAGTGAAGTATCTATAGAGAAAATTGCGGCGATACCTTCAAGCTTGCCGTTGTTTTGTCCGATTGTTGAACTTCCGTTGGTAACAGATTGCTGATTAAATCTGAAACCGCCTTGGAAACGTGTGGTCTTTACGATTCCCCATGCAGCCGGGTTTACAAAATTGACAGCATAGTCGGAAGGTACTGCTATTTGCGTACCGCCCAGACCATCGTAGGATGCACCAAGAGTGTTACGCAAGTCTCCAATGCCGAACATGGTGTAGTTAGAGCCGCCCTGAGCATGAAGTCCGGTGGATGCAGCAGCTAACAAAAAGAGAAGGATGAGTGTTTTTTTCATGGATAATTTTTCTAAATCAAAGTGCAATATAGAGAAATATCGCGTAGGGACAAAATATTGATGTGGATTTATAGGTGTAAATGGTTATCAAAAAATACATACTTCACACAGTAAATGTTAATTCAATACTCTTGTTACGCTACTTGGGACGATGCCCCAAGCTTTGGTGTGCAAGCCCTTCAGGCTATCCAATTCTTTGAGAATAGTTTCACAATAAATACATCATTAATTTTGTTGTCCTAACAGTCAGGCTGAAGGCCTGTAACACCATAGCTTGGGGTAACACCCCAAGTTCAATGGCAAAGGACAAATTCCCGGTATCCCAAATAAAAAAAGGCTTACGAAAAAACCACCTTCCTGAAAAGTGCAAGCACCAATCAGCCGAATTGAAGATGAATTATTTTCGTAAGCCC
>CALMMI010000157.1 GCA_937868245.1 uncultured Ignavibacteria bacterium
CATCCTCGAGAGAGTAAGCTAATTCAGGTGTCCAAAACATAGTAATCCTCTTTGATAAATAAAAACAAAAATTATAAACAGTTAACAGATTGAGGAGCAAATCGTATAGATGTATTTCTCTATGTAGTATTTTAGATTTACTTCGTTGAAATATTTAGGTTGGTGACGAAATTCGCGCAAAAATACAATCTAAAAGCACATAAACCAAGTTCTAAACAGGAATAATGAAATTTAGTTCAAATAATTTATCCAATTCGTCAAGCCCAACAACGATGAAAACGAGAATTAAGTGCGGATATTTTACTAAATTTGCACATTATAGCAAATTTATTTATAAAAAGACGTTGAATGAAAAACGAATATGAACCGGTTATCGGTTTAGAAGTGCATATCCAGCTCAAAACCAACACCAAAGCTTTTTGCAGTTGTACAACAGAATTTGGAACTTCGCCAAACATGAATACATGTCCTGTATGTTTAGGGCACCCGGGAGCTCTGCCTACATTGAATAAAAATGTGGTGGAGTATGCAATTAAAATGGGACTGGCAACCGGTTGTGAAATACGACCGTATTCAATATTTTCACGAAAAAACTATTTCTATCCTGATTTACCAAAGGGTTACCAAATATCGCAATACGAAGATCCGATATGTTTTGAAGGAGCAATCGAAATCGATCTACCTGAAGGTAAAAAACGAATCGGGATAACACGTATCCACATGGAAGAAGATGCCGGTAAATCGATACATGATGTTGACATAGATACATTGGTTGATTTGAACAGAAGCGGTGTACCCTTATTGGAAATAGTGAGCGAACCCGATATCCGTTCTGCCCAGGAAGCATATCAATACTTGATGCAAATACGCCAGATAGTTATGTACCTTGGGGTGTGCGACGGAAATCTGGAAGAAGGTTCATTACGTTGTGATGCGAATATTTCGGTAAGAAAAAAGGGAGCTGAAAAGTTTGGAACAAGAACAGAAGTAAAAAATCTTAATAGCTTTAGAAATGTTGAACGCGCTATCGGTTATGAGATAGAGCGTCAAATTGAACTGTTGGAATCAGGCGGGACTGTAATTCAGCAGACTATGCTTTGGGATGCCTCCGTTCATGAAACCAAGCCAATGAGAACTAAAGAGAAAGCTCATGATTACAGATATTTCCCGGAACCGGATTTAGTAGGTGTGTCTGTTTCCAAGGAATGGATAAGTAGGGTAAATCAAACATTGCCTGAGCTGCCTCTTGCCCGCAAGCAAAGATTTATCAATGATTTAGGTTTGCCTAAATATGATGCCGGTATTTTGGTGGATGAACAAAGTTTGGGAGATTATTTTGAACTCGCGATTTCACATTTATCTGTAAAAAATAACGAAAGTTATAAATTAGTCAGTAATTGGGTAATGACCGAAGTTCTTAGAATATTATCAGAACGTAAAATTACAGCAGCAGAATTTGAATTACCTGCTAATTTTATTTCTGAAATGGTTGACTTGCTTGCCTCTGAGAGTATTAGCAGTAAAATAGCAAAAGAGATATTTCCTGAAGTATTGGCAAACAAGACCTCCCCAAAAGAAATAGTGAGCAAACGAGGATTAGCCCAGATTTCAGATAGCGGTATGATTGAATCATTAGTAAAAAACATCTTGGCAGCAAACTCCGAAAACGTAGAGAAATATCGTGCAGGCAAAACCAATCTATTTGGTTTTTTTGTAAGCCAGGTATTGAAACAAACAGAGGGAAAAGCAAATCCCAAAATAGTAACAGAAGTATTGAAACGGGAATTGGAAATTAGTAAAGAGTAATTTTTCTTTCCTTGTTCAAAGTTTAGTGGTAAATTTAGGATTGCATGTAAAAAAATGTGTAGTAAATTGCGATAGAATTTTGGCTGCATCGGCACAAGGGAAGCAGGTTGTAGCTAACATTTTGCTATTTGTAAATTATATTATTAGCAGGAGGAGTCTATGCCGCTGCCAAAAACAGAGTATATATGGATGAACGGGAAGTTTGTGAAATGGGATAATGCCAAAATTCACGTACTTTCTCATGTAATTCATTATGGTTCAAGCTGGTTCGAAGGAATGAGAGCTTATGACACAAAAAGAGGCACAGCTGTTTTCCGATTGAAAGAACATATTCACCGACTTCAATTGTCAGTAAAGATTTATCACGGGGAAATGCCGTTTACAGAAGAAGAACT
>CALMMI010000158.1 GCA_937868245.1 uncultured Ignavibacteria bacterium
TTCGGCTTCGGACTGTCCGGGTCTGACTGCGCCTTACTGCTTTGAGAATGCAGAAAAACAGTAATCAAAACGATAAAAATAATTGAGAATCTGAAAGTCATAGTTACGTTAATATTCAGGCGGAAGTAAATTTATAGACTTCGGTTGTTATATACAATGCTGTTGAATTCTAGAGTTTTATAACAAAAAATGTCCACTATAAAAGGTAAGCGTTTGACTCTTCGACGGGCTCAGAGTGACATATGATTCTTTGTCATTAAGTTCAGTCACCCTGAGCCCGTCGAAGGGTTCAATTACTTGCCAAATTTGAGTAAAAACACATCTAATTTGTACACAATTAATACACCTTAGAATGCAAATAATATAGATTTGTTATTTTCCGAATTGGATTTCTTTTTACAGGTACTTATCTTACAATTACTACCTGTGTGGTTTTCACCTTTGTCGGGGTGTGAAGAATAGCTAAATACATCCCACTCGGAAGTGGGGTAGCGTCCATCTTAATTTCTTCCCATGTTCCTGCCTGGTTCGTATCCGTTACTTCCCATGAAGAATGAAAAACGCGCTGACCGTTTACATTCACAACTTCTACGCTGTGTTGACCAAGTTCTACAGTTGCTACGGAAAGAGATAACTCTCCTGTGGCAGGTTTAGGACGTGCAGTAATACCGAAGGTTTGTAACGTATCCGAGATAAGTCTGCTACCTCCCTTTTCACAAATGGTCAGTTTAAGGAACCCGTTGTTTTTTGTATCAATTTGAGCTGCAGTTCCTTTTGTCCATGCAAAATCACGCCATGTAATCGAATCACTTTCCACGCTTCCTAACAGAGCATTTCCTGTTACCACTGCTATGATAGGTGTGGCAGTACTTATATCTACACTATCTACATTTACTGTAACGATTCTCTTATTGCGTAACGTATCAATACGTGTGGTCATCGTGCCGCGATTAACCGAAAGGGGAAGGAAAATCCGTTTGTCAAATTCAAATTCTGCACGGAATGAAACCTTGGAAAGCGAAAGATTCGATGGAGCAAGCGCTGCCCTGATAGGAATTTTATAACCAACCTTCGATGGATCAACCAATGTGTCGATTGGTAGTGTAAGCGTTGTACGGATGGTTGGAAGTCCTGTTCCGCTCACTATTACCAGCCTTTCATCTGTACATGGTTGAGAAATCATGAAATGCATTGTGTCAAGCCATGTTTTTTCAGCAATCGGTGCAAATTTTACAATCATTGTTGCGTTTGCACCCGGACCGAGTGTAAGCGGAAACGTTTGCGGTGCTTCTAACGTTGCAGAGAAATCCGTTCCTGTTTGGCTAAATCTGAATGTGTCTATCTTTACCGTCGAAGTACTGGTATTGGTAAGCGTCAACCGCTGTGTAGCTGTTAACTGAGATTCAATACTACCGAAGAAAATTTGGTCAGGTGCAGTAATTATTATGCTTTTCCGCTCGCCTCGAAGGAGAGTATTGTAATCCCCTGGTACTCCGTCAACCGTTGCATTTACAACTACTTGTGCCGTTTTTAATCCGTCAGTGGTATAAAGAGGACTAAACAGTACTTCCCATTTACGAGTCTCACCCGGTGTTAGGATTACAGGGGAGGTCATTGGTGATGTAAAACTAAATACAGCCGCATCCTTACCTGTAATTGTCATTGAGTTTATAGTTAAGTTGGCTTGCCCGGTATTCGTATAGGAAACACTGTCAGCACGCTGTTGGCATGAAAGTACATCTAAGAAATTCAGTTCGTTTCTAAAGCCGAGGTTGGCTCTTATACCGGTTACTTCAACATAGCAGGTAATAGTGTCTTGGCATGGCTTGTCAAAAACAAACTTCAGTGTATCGCGTAATATTCCACCTGATTTAGCAGGGAATGTTATATCAAATGTGGCAGTGCCGCCGGAAGCAGCTAATGTTGCAGTAGTCGGGGTAACTGTTGCTGCCTG
>CALMMI010000159.1 GCA_937868245.1 uncultured Ignavibacteria bacterium
AAGGTCAAAAAGATAATTATCAAATTGTCGATGTTCAATATTGAGGTACATGATTGTGTAAATTCATCCCACACTCCGCCCAGCCGCTGCCCCCGACGCCCAAGCCCACTGAAAATTATACCCCCCAAGCCACCCCGTAACATCCACAACCTCCCCGATAAAATACAAGCCTTTCACAGTATTTGATTCCATTGTTTTGGAGGATAATGCGCTCGTGTCCACACCCCCTGTTGTCACTTCCGCTTTTTCGAAACCTTCTGTACCGTATGGAGTCCATTTCCATGAGTGGATTTCTTGCGAAAGTAGTTCCCGTTCTGCTTTGGTAAGTTGAGAAACTTGTTTTGATATATTGAGTCGTTCGCACCAAGCTTCGGCAAGGCGTTTGGGTATGTAACTACCTAAGAAGTTTTTAACTTCGGCAGTGGAGGAGCGGTTCTTTTGAAGTTCTGCATCAATGTCCGTTTCAGGAAGGAGGTTTATTTCCAGTGGCTGTCCTATTGAATGATAAGAGGAAGCTTGAAGAATAGCAGGTCCGCTGAGTCCGCGATGTGTAAAAAGGATATTCTCTCGAAAACTCATTCCGTTTGCTGTTGTGATTGTATCTACCGAAACACCAGCTAGTGGTTCAAACTGTTTTTTTTCCTTTTGTGAAAAGGTAAGCGGAACAAGTGCCGGGAACGGGGGAATGACAGGTATGGCAAACTTCTTTGCTATTTGCAAGCCAAAATCCGAAGCTCCCATCTTAGGAATAGAAAGCCCGCCTGTTGCTATCACAAGTGAATTGGACTGAAAATCACCTTGAGAAGTTTCAACAACAAACTCATTGTCCTTTGAAATTGTTTTGACTTTACAGCCAAGTAATATCCTTGCATTCACTTCTGCACATTCATCCAACAGCATTTTTACAATCTGTCTGGATGAACCATCACAAAACAGCTGTCCTAATTTTTTCTCGTGATAGGCAATATTGTGCTTAGTAACTAATTGGATAAAATCCTGAGGAGTAAAGCGGGCAAGTGCAGACTTACAAAAATGTGGGTTGCGTGATATGAAGTTCTCTGGTTTGGTATTGATATTGGTGAAATTACATCGTCCGCCTCCTGAAATGAGGATTTTCTTACCACACTGTTCAGCATGTTCAATTACAAGAACGGAGCCACGTTTTCCTGCTTCAATTGCACAGAATAAACCTGCTGCTCCACCTCCGATAATGATTGTATTATAACTTTTTGTTAGCATTCTCGTTAGTAAATCGAGGAAAATAGCGCAGGGGTTTGTTGTTAAATGTGAAGAATCTCCATTAAGTTATCAATTGAAAACCTAATAGAGATTCTTTATATACTAACTGAATATGTATATATGTAATTACTCGCGAGTCAATTTGCGATAACTCAAACGATGCGGCTGATCGGCTGCAATACCGAGACGTTTATGACGGTCTTCTTCATACTCTGTATAGTTACCATCGAACCAACGTACATTACTATCTCCTTCAAACGCTAAGATATGGGTTGCGATTCTATCCAAAAACCACCTATCGTGGGAAATAACTACAGCACACCCGACAAAATTCTGCAATGATTCCTCTAGAGCACGAAGTGTATTAATATCCAAATCATTGGTAGGTTCATCCAGAAGGAGTACGTTCGCACCTTCTTTAAGCATTTTGGCAAGGTGCACCCGATTCCGCTCACCACCCGAAAGCATCGTCACTTTCTTTTGTTGGTCCGTTCCGTTGAAGTTAAACTTCCCTACATAGGCACGCGAATTCATCTCGCGATTTCCTAAATACAAAATATCATCACCTCCGGATATTTCCTGCCAAATAGAATTTTCAGGGTTAAGCGGACGGTTCTGGTCAATATAACCAAGCTTTACAGTTTCACCGATTGTAAAAGTTCCTGAATCAGGTTTTTCCAAGCCGGTAATCATTCTGAATAAAGTGGTTTTCCCGGCACCGTTAGCCCCGATTACACCGATAATACCTCCAGGTGGGAGGGAAAACGATAAATTCTCATACAGTAAATTTTCACCAAAAGACTTTGAAATATTATTCGCCTCAATAACCAAATTCCCTAAACGGGGTCCGGGTGGAATATAGATTTCTATGTCTTCTACACGCTTTTCCTGTTGTTCGTCTGCCATTCGTTCGTAGGCTGTGATACGTGCTTTGCTTTTAGCATGACGTCCACGTGCGCTCATTCGTACCCATTCAAGCTCGCGTTGGAGTTCCTTTTGTTTGGATGAAGCCTGCTTTTCTTCTGTCGCCAAACGTTTTTGTTTTTGTTCAAGCCAACTTGAGTAATTACCTTCAAATGGAATACCCTGTCCTTTATCAAGCTCCAAAATCCATTGAGCCACATTGTCGAGAAAATACCTGTCGTG
>CALMMI010000160.1 GCA_937868245.1 uncultured Ignavibacteria bacterium
CTAAATCCACACTTGCACCTTGTTGCATTTCCACTGTTACAATCGAACGACCTTCGGCTGAAGTGGAACGAACTGCAGAAACTTTATCAATACCCGAAACTGCATCTTCGATTGGCTTCGATACAGAGGTCTCAACCTCACTTGGCGATGCACCCGGATAAATTGTGGCGATAGTTATAATCGGCGGACTGATTTTAGGCAAAAGCTCATATTTAAGCTGGGTGTAACCGAATATCCCAAGCACACCGAGCACCGAGAAAAACACGACCACAAGTGAAGGTCGTTTAATGGCAAGTTCTGTTATTGTCATGATTTGTACTCCAAAATTTGGAATTTCATTTTCTATGTTTTGTTAATAGGGATCAATGGTCTGTTGCCGTTTATGGCTGCGGCAAAGAATTTCCTGAATGCAATTAATGCACTGAATTTTTAATTGTTAAGTACTAAGACTCCAACAGGATAATCATCCTATGCTTAGCGGAATCTTATTCTTTTGTATTACTTAATTACTTTCACATCAAAACCGTCTTTTAGATTGTTCTGACCGTTAACAACTACTATTTCACCTTCGTTCAATCCTTGCAATACTTCAAGATTGGATTCAGCTTCTGAGCCGATAAGTACTTTTTTCAGTTTGGCTCTGTTGTTTTCCACTACAAATACTTCTGCATCTTTTACACTTCCCACTAATGCTGCACGTGGGATAATCAAGGAATTGGTGCGTGCAACGGATGTAAAATCAACTTTTGCAAACATACCTGCCTTGAGTGGGTAGTTTTTATTATTCGGAAGTAAAATCTCTACCGGATATGTATGAGCTTCATCGCCTTTAGAGCCGATACTTGCAACTTTGCCCTCAAATTTTTGTGTTGGGTAAACTGAGGATGTGATAGCCACTTTGTCGCCGGCTTTAAGAGCAAAAGCATCTTTTTCAGCTACGTTGATTCGTACTTTCAGAGTGGATATATCCACTACATTTACAATTGCTGTTTTATTATCTACGCTACTACCTGCATCTATGTACCGTGCTGAAACTATTCCGGAGATAGGTGATGTGATTTTAGTATCCTTAAGTTGGCGTTTTGCCATTAAAAGTTGAGCTTCTGCTGTTTTTACAGCAAGTTTAGCACCGTCGAGTTGAGCGGAAGTCATAGCTTTTTCATTAAAGAGAGGCTCGTATCGATTCCAGTCACTAACTGCTTTATCGTAATTAGCTTGCGCGCTTATGAGGGCTGCTTGTTTTAGCTCATCGTCAACTGTTGCGATTATAGTTCCTGCGGAAACTACGTCTCCTACTTTTACGTTCATGTGAGTAATTCTGCCTTGTGCTTCGCTGAGCACGTTTACATCATTATTCGGAAGCACTGTTCCTACCATTGATAAGTTATCGTTGAGCATTTGCATTTTTACCGGAGATGTCGAAACTGCAATATCATTTTTCATTTGAGACGAAATCTCGGCTGTTTTTGCTTCGCTTTTTTTCTTATTAGAAAAAAGGGTATATCCCATTGCACCTACTGCTGCCAGAACTAAAACTGTTATTATTATCTTTTTCATCGTGAACCTGTTAATAAATTGGTTTTTATTGAATTGTGTTTTATGCCTAACCGAAATGTTGATCTTTATTCCGAACCGAGTGCTTTTTGAAGGCGTGCTGCAGCAATTTCAACATCCACCACAGCATTTGTATAATTTGTTTTACTTGTCAAGAGAGCAAAATCAGCATCCAATACATCTGTGCTGATTGCCACTCCATTTTTTAACCGTTCATTTGTAAGGCGAACATTTTCCTGAGCTTGATCCACTCCTTCTTTTGCAACTTTTACTTTCTCTTGCATCTGAGACAAATTCAAGTAGCTTTGAGTAACTTCTACATTAATACCTTCTTTGATTAGCCCGATTGCATCCTGCGATTGCGCTACCTGAAGTTCCGCCTGTTTTGCCTGATAGCCGGTTGCGCCCCAGTTCCAAAGGTTCATCGAAAGATTTACACCCACATCCCATGTTCCAGTAAATTCAGCTTGTTGTGGAAATATTCTCTGGTTAGGGTTGTTGAAATAATAATTGGCACCGACTGAAATCTGAGGATACCATCCTGACTTAGCTACTGTAATGTTTTCTTCAGCGGCTCTCATGCGGATTTCAGCAGCTTGAACTTCAGGGCGTTGTTTTTTTGCGGTTTCCATGGAACTTTCCCAAGTAGGCATATCCCGTGCATCTGCCTTACTTTTAGTAGCAAGATCAATCTCAGTGGTGAGTGGCTGACCTAAATAATTATTCAAACTTACTTGAGAAAGGAGAACCATGTTCTTGGCATCTATCTGGCGAAGCTTTGCATCCGAGAGTTGTACCTGGATTTTAAGTACATCATTATTGGTAGCTACTCCGTTTCGTTGCATACTCTGAATATCCTTTAAGTGTCCTTCCACCTGAGCGACATTTTCGTCGTTTACTTTTTTTAGCTCAAGTGCTTTGTACATGTTCCAATATGCAGAACGAACGGCAAAGGCAACATCGGATTTATCTTTCAGTAAATCAATTCTGGCTGCATCTGCGCTTAATTCAGCCATTTTGATTGTACTTGCAAGGCGAAAGCCGGTGAAAATTGGTTGTTGTAGCGATAATTTCATTACGATATTATCTAACACAGGCTCTGCAATGGTGATTTTGGTGGGCGAACCGGGTATACTAAAGGCGGTTGCCTCAATATTGGAAAGGCGGGTATATCCTCCTTGAAAAGTAAGGGTTGGAAGTTGCCCTGTATTTGATTCCGACACTTTTGCTTCAGCTGCTCCAATTTTTGAATTGGAAGCATGTACTGCTTTACTGTTAGCTAATCCAAGCTCTACGGCTTTATCAATTGAAAGCGACATTTTTTGTTGTGCCGTCGCTTGAACTGATCCATACATAATTCCTGCTATTGAAAGGGAGGCAAGTATTATTGGAAGTTTTCTCATATATATACCTGAAATTATTCTTGAAAAACTAATTTTTTTTTTGGGGATACTCGAATTAAACCGTTTGCGTTCACTTCGGAAACTTGAAACGTATTTTTAGTTTCTTTGTTTCAATTTATTTTAAATCGATAAAGAAAATTCGGACATTGCCGGGCGTGTTTTATCTAAAAATTGTTTGCGCGCCGAATCGTCAATCATTCCTTCTGTTAGGACTTTGGCAATCATAGAATATACCTGTGCCGGTGTAAGAGGAAGTTTACTAAGTACTTCGGAGCGGAACATTCCTTCGATTAAAGTTAAGTACATTGTAACCACACCTTCGGTATTAAGGTCTTTACGGAAAACACCTTTTTCCATACCTTCGTTTAGGAATTTACCGAAATTTGCAATAATGCTGCCTCTGCGCCATTCTTGAAATTCTCTCCAGGTTTCCGGTGCATTCTTCTCTAAATCTTTTAAAAACGGAACGGGAATCTTGGCAATGTTTTCGGCAACTATCGGACCCATGATCATCATCTTTTCAATAAAATCAGTGGTGTCATTCTCCATTATCGGCTGAACGCGTCCGTCCATACCTTTGCAATGACTACTCATAACCGCTTTTAATAATTCATCCTTAGACGAAAAATGCTTGTATAAGGTTTTTTTGCTCATCCCTAAATTAACAGCAATTTCATCCATTGTTACACGGCTGAAACCGTATTCAAAGAAAGATTGCCGTGCACCCTCCACTATCCGGTTTCTGACTTGTAATTCTTTTATGTGCTCTTCTGATATTTCCATTATTTATCCTTTGAACTTGGGGTGGAAACTAAAATCGTTTTCTAAGTTTTCAAAATTACGGGATTTTTTTCGTTCTGTCAAGTAAAATTTTCTACATTGGAAACTTTTTTTGTTTTTTGAGTTTCCTAACGGTTGTTAATTTTAATTATTGTAAATAAAAAAAGCCCTGCCGGTATGGGCAGGGCTTGAATCATGCAAGGAATTTTTATTTTTGGAATTTATTCCGCTCTTAGTAATTCATTATATTACCAACTATAGTTTTGGCTTCGTGTAGAGTGTCATCCAAATTATCATTAACTATTACGAAATCGAACAAAGGGGCACTTTGCATTTCCATTGTTGCACGCTCCAATCTTAATGCAATTTGTCCTGGTGTTTCTGTGTGCCTGTTTTGAAGCCTTTGCTCGAGTGCTTCTAAACTAGGAGGTGCAATAAAAAGTAAAAGTGTTTCATCAGGAAATGCGTTCCGCAAAGAAAGTGCGCCTTTTACATCTACATCAAATATAGTTACCTCTCCATTATCAATTGATTTCCGGATTTCAGAACGCAAAGTTCCATACAAATTCCCAAAAATCTCTTCATATTCGAGAAGATCATTCTGTTCAATCTTCCTATTAAAATCTTCTTTTGTCAAAAAAAAGTAATCCCGTCCG
>CALMMI010000161.1 GCA_937868245.1 uncultured Ignavibacteria bacterium
ACCAGATAATAAAATTAATAGAAATGTTAATTTGGACACAGGTGAAACACGTAGGATAAATGCGTAAATCTTATTAAAAATAATTAATGAAAAGTTTAGTTTTGTAACAAATTTTTTCAATATGGAATCAAGCGAATGTACTCCAATCCAAAAAAATCCCCACAGCTTATCAAACACCCTGTATGAGAAGTAAAGAAACAAACGAACTTGAAATAAAGTTGCTATTGGAAGCAGTGTACCAGAAATATCATTACGATTTTAGGCAATATTCGGAAGCACATATCAGACGTAGGATAATGAACAGGTTGATAATGTCCGGTCTGGAGGATATTCCCCAGATGCTGGCAAAAGTGCTTTCTGATGAATCCTTTGCATCTAAACTATTACAAGATTTATCGATTACCGTAACGGAGATGTTTCGTGACCCGGGTTTCTATAAGTCTTTGCGAGAGAATGTAGTTCCAATCCTGAAAACATACCCGTTCATTAAAATATGGCACGCGGGTTGTGCTACCGGTGAAGAAGCATATTCAATGGCAATTATCTTGCAGGAAGAGGGGCTCTACAACAGAACCACGATATATGCAACTGATTTCAATCAACTGGCGTTGAACAAGGCGAAAGACGGAATATTCTCAACGGCAATGATGAAAGAATATACGGCAAATTATCAGCTTTCGGGCGGAAAGGAGTCATTCTCGAATTACTATACTTCCAGCTATGATAATGTAATTATGGATCAATCATTGAAAAAAAACATAGTGTGGGCTAACCATAATCTGGTAACCGATAGTGTGTTTGCCGAAGTTAATTTGGTACTATGCAGGAACGTACTTATTTATTTCGACAAGGATTTGCAAAACAAAGTACAAACACTGTTCTATAACAGTTTGATAAACGGCGGTATTCTATGTTTAGGTTCTAAAGAAAGTTTGCGATTTACAGATCTTTATGCTAATTACTCTGAATTGGATACAAAGCAACGCATTTTTAAGAAAAAATACTAAATGCAATACGAAGCAATCGTTATAGGGGTTTCGGCAGGGGGGATGAATGCAATGAAAATCATGTTTTCATTATTGCCGGCTGATTTTTCAATACCTATAATAATTGTCCAGCATATCGGTGCCCGCTCGGACGGAGAGTGGATAAAACTACTGAATGAAAAATGTAAGCTCACAGTAAAAGAAGCTGACGAAAAAGAAAAAATTACAGCAGGGAATATTTACATATCTCCACCGAATTATCATTTGCTTGTAGAGAAAGATCATACATTTTCACTCACAATTGATGAACGTGTCTGTTATGCCAGACCCTCGATTGATGTATTGTTCGAGACAGCTGCCGAGGCGTATAAAAGTAAGTTAATCGGAATAGTGCTTACCGGTTCGAATAGCGACGGTACTAACGGTATGAAACGTATCCATGACTATGGCGGATTGACAATCATTCAAGATCCTGCAACCGCAGAAGCAGCTTTTATGCCTGCTTCCGTTCAGTCGGTTGTAAAAGTGGATTATGTTTTACCGCTTGAGGGTATTGTAGAAAAACTGATTCAACTTGCAAATTGACAATAAAAATGTAATGCATATAAGGTGTTGGTTCAAATTATAGAAAAAAAAACAGGCATCAACTATTATCCTTGTTTTTGGGTAAAAAACTGAAAAAAACCGTCTTTTCACTAAAATTGAGTAATAAATGAGTAATGGACAAGAAGAATTGAGTTGTAATTTTGTATAAGTGCGTTTTTGAATCAAAAAAAGATAATTCTATTCAATCGATAGTTGGATTATGGTTTCAATAGAAAACCGGGTGTCGAACAGAAATGAGGTAGAAATGATGACTCTATCAAATATTCACAAACATTTTAGATAAAACTATGAAGATGACTTTGAGCAGAAAGATAATGATTGGTTTTATTGGGTGTGCCTTGGTACTTTTCGGGGTATCGATTTTCTCATATAAAAACAATCAAAAGTTTATTGAATCGAATGCTTGGGTAGATCATACTAATCAAGTGTTGAATGAATTCCAGCTAATAACAACGTCCACGTTGGATGTTGAAACAGGTGCAAGAGGATATGTTATTACAGGTAGTGACAATTACTTGGAACCTTTCACGAAAGCAAGTACTAAGATATATACACAAATTAATAAAGTAAGAAGTTTAACGAAAGACAACCCTGTTCAACAACAAAATATAGATGAATTAGAGAAAGAAGTAACCTCTAAAATTAAACATTTAACGGGGTATATAGAGTTACGTGGGAAAGATTTTGAACAGGCTGTAAAGGTTGTTTCTTCCGGTGATGGAAAGGCTATTCAAGAAAGAATCAGGGAAATTATTGATAGAGCCATGGGGCTGGAACAGACATTACTCATTGAACGGAGAAATGCAAGTAAAGCTGATGCCGAGAACTATAATATAGTTTTTGGCTTATTGATGCTAATAATTATTATTGTACTTATCAGTGTATATCTGGTTATCACCTCGAATCTGAAAGCGCTGAGAAAAGCTGAAATTGAAACTGCCAGCAAAAACTGGCTGCTCGCCGGAAATACCGAACTAAATACCAAAACACAAGGGGAACGGGAAATAGAAGAACTTGCACAAGAAGTAATTAATCAGCTTACAACGTATATGAAGGCGCAAATTGGTGCAATCTACCTTGCCGAGGAGTCCCAGCTGACATTGATTGCAAGCTATGCATTTCATCATAGAAAAGACAATGCCAATATTGTCCATTATGGTCAGGGGTTGGTAGGG
>CALMMI010000162.1 GCA_937868245.1 uncultured Ignavibacteria bacterium
ATGGGCTTGTTAGATATTGCTGGTCAACCGGGTTAGACTTTAATCCGTCAACCGTAGTACCTGTTACATTAAGACCTTGTCCTGAGAAACTTTGTTGCCCCCCAAGATTTTGAATTGAGAATCCAACATTTGTTCCTTGGAATCCGGTTTTATAAATTGAACCGATATCAAAAGCAACACCATTTGCAGAAACATTAGAGAAAGCATTTTGCACATACTTTAGAGTTGCACCAAAAGCAAACTGCTCGGTAATATTACCGCCAAATGAAAGTCCTAACGCAAAATCAGATACAGTGTAATTTGCCCCTGTACCCTGAGATTGCTCGATAGTAGTTATAGGAATATTACCACTGGTAAATGATGTAACACTAAAAGCTGCTCTATATTTATCACTAAGTGGAATACATCCACCTACAAAATTATGCGAGAACCCTGCGAACCATGAAGTATAAGAAAAACTTCCGGCTATTCCGTTTATATCAGCAATACCGGCAACATTCCAATAGAGTGACGAAATATCATTTCCTATACTACCGTAAGCACCAGCCATAGCGTTTGCCCTTGCACCAACCCCGATTTTCAGGAATTGAGCTCCACCGGATCCTACTTTACGAAAATCACCTGAAGATGAACCATTCGAGGTTTGAGTATCTTCTGCATGTATCACTACTGCTGAAGTTGTAACTCCTGCTAATAGTAAACACATTGCAAATTGTAATATTTTTTTCATATTTAACTCCTGAGCATTTTTGTTTAAGTTAGATTATTTTTTCAAGCCTCATTATAGGCACGACTTATTAAATAGAGGTCGTGCCCTATAAGAGATTATTTATTCCGGTACAACACGTGAACTGCCAACAACTACAGAGAATTTTTGAATTGAGTTTGCTCCGTTTGGAGTTTCAATTTTTGCAATCAAGGTTTGGCTTGCAACACGTTGTTTACTGCTTGCAATCAAATCCCATACTTCTACTGCATACTTTTCAGGTTCAGGAGAAGTTAACTCGTTGTGTTCAAATTTCTTAATCAATTCACCATTTATTGTGTAAATAGATATTGTACATTGCTTAGGAAGTTTTGTAAAGAAAATCTTTGCATCATACGGAGAACGCTGAATTTGATCGGTAACAAAATAAGGGTTAGGCACCACTCTAATTTGATCCATCATATCATCTGTATATTCATCGATTTTCGGAACGCTTGAGATAATCTTTGCTGATATTTTTGCTCCGGGAAGTGGCATACCTGCAGCACCTCCGGTTATATTAAACTGAATCTTATCACCGGCTTTGAAATCATTTCCAAAAGTATATCCGGTTTTTACATCCCAGAGTAAAGTACCTCTGTCACGTCTGCCTCTGTTTGCATAATCAAAACCTAATTCTGCACCTGATGCTTGGAAAATATGAACAAAATCCAATGTATCGAATTTACCAGGTGCTGCAGGATCTTCTTTGATTGTAGATAAGTAGTAACGACCTTGTTGACCAACAAAGCCTGCTGCTTGTTTTGCTCTTGCAGCAGCTGTTACGAGTGTCCGACTATTTACCCATCCGAATGCTGAAAGATCATAAGCACCAATCGGTACAGCTGTTCTTGCAGGATACTCAGGAGCAACTACCGCTTGAGTTGCAAGTGGAACTTCTAAAGGATACCCTACAGTAACTGAATCGCCATTTTCATTTACACGTTTATATGTAATTTTATTAGACACTTTCATTGTAAGATAATCTACAGAAAAGTCTTTTGAAACACCAGTATTTCCAATTGGAACACTAAATGTTTCTGTACCACCGGCTGAAAATTCAATTTCATATTGAGCAGGTCCGTTATTAAAACTGCCAAATACTATTCTACCGGCACCTGTTTCGTCAAACACAGTATCAACACGTTCTACAAGTGATATTTGATCACCTAGATCGGCAGCATAGGTTACAGGGGTTGTTGCTCCATTTGTATTATTTGATACATATGCTGTATCAATACGTAATTTTCCACCTTGTTGTTGAATACCATAATCAAACGAGAAACCAAGTGTTTGTTTTGCTTCATTATCAATTAAACTTGAATATGTACCAAGGTCATCACCTGTTTTTTCTGTTGTAAATCTTCCTTTCCTAACGATTTTACCTTTATCAGTAGCTACACCAAAACTCTGTTGCTCACCGGTAATAGAATCAATTTTCAAGGTATCTGAACCGATATAGGTTGCAGCATTCTCTGTAAACAGTTCTGGTGCAGTGTTCCCTATATAGGGTACACCTAATACAGGCTCTAAATATGTA
>CALMMI010000163.1 GCA_937868245.1 uncultured Ignavibacteria bacterium
TAGCAGTTTTATTCGGTCGAATAATTATATTTCTCACAACGTTCCATTCGTTTTGTAATCACGATGGCAAATACTTCTTCCCCTTCCCAATCTTCGGCTTCCGGGCAGCAGCCCGCGATACTTTCACTTGTTTCCGAGCGTAAAAACATCGGCATGGTCGAGCCGTTCCTTTCCTCATTATCCGAATGTAAATATATGGAGGAAGGACGGTGGTATAATCTTCTGGTGGCAGTTACCGAAGCTGTCAATAATGCCATTATCCACGGCAATAAAACCAACCCTAATAAACAAGTCACCCTTTCTGTTGCAAAAAACGGTGATGATATTATCATCTCGGTTCTGGACGAAGGTCCGGGCTTCAACCCCGATTCCGTTCGCGACCCGCGCGACCCTGAAAACTTACTTCGTGACGGCGGCAGGGGAGTGTTCCTGATACAATCGCTTGCCAAGTCGGTGGAGTATATGAATACCCCTTCAGGTGCGTTGGTTGTTATGCGGTTTTGAAGAAAATCTTCTCGATTAAAATTAGATAATAACACCTTGTCACACTGAGCCTGTCGAAGTGTTCAATTACTTGCCAAATAAACGTTTATAAGGAATGTCGTTTAATAGCCGATATGACTGAAATAATAGGTATTACAGACTGTCTATTTGGCGGTGTTAGAAGTTTTTATAGACCATTAGAGAGGTTTGGAACGTTAGAAGTTATAAGTTCTGATGCAAATAATCCCTATTGAGTACCAGATAATACTAATGACAGAACTCCATAGTTGTAAATCTGATTGTTATTACTTTATTTTATTTACACAAAAATGAATAAAATACACATAAAAAAGATATATGTAGTAATTGCAATCAGCGTTATATGTACGCTAGCACTCTATATATGTTATATAACGTACGGTGAATATAAGCACAAAAATAGGACCTTTGCACTTTCTGAATCTAGTCTAATAATTATTCATAGATATTTGTTTGAAGAAACTAAGGTAGGCGATCGTACAATGTTAGAACTTTTAGAAAAATCTTTGACGGGAGATTCGATATCTATATTGGAATTTTCAAAGATTGATGTACCGTGGGTTGTTAGTAAAACTGATTTCGATATAGAAGAGAAGGAAAAGTTACACTCTGAGTATGTATTTGCATTGTGGATAGTAGTTGAAAAGATAGGTGAACAGCGCTATATTAAACTTATAAAGAACCTGCCAAACTCAGATAAGAGAATTATAAATACTAATCTTTCATGGTATTGTGAGATTGGTGATTTACGTAAATGCTTAAAATATCCATTGATTTTTAAGAATTTATAAGTGAATTGTCCTGAAATAGCCGGACACAATTTTAGAAATCCCAGTTGAAATGTCCTGAAATAACCGGACACATTTTTATTTACTCGTCGAGTCAGTTGTTATAACTGACTCTCTTCACTTGCCAAATTTTGTAAAATGTAGTAATTGTTCAACAAGGCATTAAAATAGGTGTGTTTGTAAAAGTCAGTTGTAACAACTGACTGGACTTGAAAAACTTAAAATTAACTTCAACTTTCTTATAGTATTATTGATGATTGAGAAAACAATAGGTTCATACCAACTCACCATTTGTCACGATGATAATTTCAAGCAAGGTTCATCTGATAATGTGAATAATTATGATTGTGAATATTTATTTGAAAGTGAATATCAATTTGGTACCGTTTTAGGGGTGAAAATATACTGTGAAAATCAATACTGTGAAAATCAATTAATTAGAAGTGCTCTAATTGGTGCCGAGGGTGGAAGAACAGGATTGCATGATAATTCAATGATTTTTGAGCATGATCGAATACTAATTTGCTGCTCAAACAGTGTGTTTTGTTTATCTATCCCTGATTTGGTACTACTTTGGCGAACCGAAGCTGATACTGTAACTTGCTTTGGTATTTTTAAGTACCAAGATAGTTATATTATTCATGGTGAATTGGAAATATCACGACTTGATTATAATGGAAAAATAATTTGGAGTCAAGTTGGTAAAGATATTTTTTTGACTTTAGAAGGAGAAAATGATTTTGAACTTACCAACGATTTTATTTTAACTACTGATTATGAATACCGTAAGTATAAATTCGATTATAATGGTAAAAATTTTACTGATATGAGCCAGTTTTAAGGAATCAATTAAATGATTCTTCAACTCCTCGGATGAAACGTCTTATGCACTTCCTTAATATACTCCCTGTCAATATGCGTATAAATCTGCGTAGTTGATATATTGGCGTGTCCGAGCATTTCCTGTACTGCACGGAGGTCAGCCCCGCCCTCCAGAAGATGCGTTGCGAACGAATGGCGGAAAGTGTGCGGGTGAATGTGTTTTGCGAGCCGTGAGTCGTTTGCCGCCTGTTTTACGAAGTTCCAGATTGCCATCCTTGTCAGCTTTTGTCCTTTTTGATTCAGGAATACTATATCATCGTTCACAATATTTGGTTTTGCAAACAGCGGACGTACCTCCTCCTGATACTTCTTTATCCACGATAAAGCTGATTGCCCAATCGGAACAATCCGTTCCTTAGCCCCCTTGCCAAACACACGGATTATCTCCACCTCCCGAAGAATATCCCTCTGCCGCAGTCCGCACACTTCCGAAACCCGCAGCCCGCACGCATATAATGTTTCAAGTATTGCACGGTTGCGCACTCCTGCGGGTGTGTCAATATCCGGTTGAAGGAGCAGAAGGTTCATATCTTCTGCCGAAAGGGTATCGGGGAGCGGTCGTGTCGATTTGGGGAGGTCAATCAATTCACAGATGTTGACGGAAGTATTATTATTCCCAACAAGAAACAAGTAAAAACCTCGGAGCGATGAAAGATAACGCGCACGAGAAGAAAGCGAAATTCCCAAGTCCTCCAGGTGACGGAGAAATTGCTTTACATTCGCTGGTTTTGCAAGTGTAAACGAAGTAATTTCCAGCTGACTCAAGAACTGCCCGAACAGATTGCAATCATGCAGATAGCCGTCCAATGTGTTTTCGCTCAACCCCCGCTCAAGCGCAATATATTGCTTGAATTGCGAAAGCTCGCGGTTCATTTGCTTCGGAAGGTCGCTCATCGTTATGGGGCTTCCTTGTCATCTGTCGGAATTGTTTTGTACTGGATTCTATGGTGATGGATTCCAATCAAATTCTTGATAAATGTTTCCTTGATAATTTGCAGTTCACGCATGGTAATATCGCAATTGTCGAACTGCCCGTCGAGCAGGCGGTCTTTAATAATTGCATCCAATGTAGTTTCAAATTCTTCCCGTTCATCATCATTTTTTGCTCTTGTAATTGCTTCGGCTGCATCGGCAAGCATAAGTATCGCAGTCTCTTTCGAGGCGGGTTTCGGTCCCGGGTATCGGAAATCATTCTCGTTAATTTCAATGGAAGGATCTTCGTTCTCTTCGATTGCTTTGGCATAGAAATGCTTGATAAGCATTGTGCCGTGGTGCATTGCGATAAAGTCGATTATGCGTTTAGGAAGTTTATATTCCTGGGCAAGTTCGATACCTTCCTCAATATGATTCTTGATAACGGCGGCACTTTTTTTGGGGGAGAGTTTGTCGTGCTTGTTCGAGATATTGATTTGATTCTCGATAAAATATTCAGATTTAGCGAGTTTACCGATGTCGTGGAAATATGCGCCGACTTTTACAAGTAAATCGTTCGCATTAATAGCACGGGCTGCACTCTCAGAAAGACGTGCAATGGTAAGTGTATGCTGATATGTACCCGGAGCTTTTTCGGATAGTTCCACTAATAATGGATGGTCGAGGTTATCATATTCAAGAAGCAATAAATCGGTTGTTACTCGGAACACCCGTTCAACGATAAACAGCAAACCGAAGGTAATAAGCGGAGAAATGGCAGAGTTCATTAACGCCACCAAAAGCTGACTTCCCACCGTGGAAAGTTCTACGGTTCTCTCGGCAGCAATCGCAACAATAGGCAGCGTAAAGCCAAGAAAAACCGAGAAAATTGATTTGAAAATCTGTGTACGGCTTTGCAAATCCCGAACCGTATATGCCCCGAACATGCCCGCAAGCATCATAGCCATGGCTGTTGGATAATCGTTACCTCGTATCCCGGCAAGAAGCAATGCCATTGCAACGGTTGCGTAAAAGCCGGTTCTCGAATCGAAGAGGATAGCAAAGAGCATCGAGAGAGCAGGTAACACTATTGCAAACTGGATTGGAATTCCAATACTTATGTGCATTGTTAACCATGCCTGACCTCCGACAAATATCATCATCCCGCTCAATCCTGCAAGTTTTAGATTATCGTCGAACATATTCCGGCGAATAAAAAACAAGTAGAGCAGCAGAATTAGGTAAATCGAACCTGAATGACCTAAATTCCCGAGTACAATCACCCATGAAATATCTTTTGCACCATGAAGCAAACGGGATTTTCCGCTCGATTGTATTTTAAGGAGGGCATCTTCCGAAATGCGTTCTCCCTTGGCAATTATAACTTCTCCTGCCCGGACGATTCCTATTGTTTTCGATACGGATGCAACAGCCAATTTGCGGTTTTCTTCTGTTTCAGGCTCGGAGTAAATAAGGTTTGGTATAAATGCACGCTCGGCAATATCAAGAGCTATTTCAGTTTCAATGGCAGAAAGTGAATTTGATAATAATTTCTCACCTATTTTAGGGAAACTAATGGAGTCGATGAACTTTTCGTTAGGCAAAAGCTGCTCTTGAATATTATCAAGTTTGATAGTAATATCCGAGGAATTGAATCTGCTTTTGTTCAGGTTCAAAAACCCCTCTTGATAAAGAGCATTGAGAAATTTGAGCAGTTCACGGTCGATATGATCGAGTGTTTTGTGGCGTTGAACAGGGTCGATTTGCAGTAATTTCTTAGCCGCGGATTCCGATAAGGGAATTTGTGTAGTATTGTTTGTTGAATTATCTTCAATGGCATTTAAGGAAGAGAGTATAGCATCGGCATTTCTTGCTGCAATTCTTGGGGTTACCGAGTTTATGGTAAAAACAGGGGGGGTGTGTTCGCGAGCGAGTTCTGTTTCCGTAATATATGCTGCTTCGGGTTTATAGATCGGGAACGTAAACTCTGCCTTTAGGGTTTCGTCGGGCCATGTTAACCCAAGCATAGCTTTGCCCGATTGCGGGTTGGAATAGTCAATACCCGAATTACTCGGAAAGAATGCGGTGGTAATGATGAGTGTAAGGGTAATGATTACAATCTTCATTGTAAAAGAAAAACGTATTCCGGTAGGCTCTTCGGGGTTTTCGAGAGCTTCCTCGCTTTTTAACTGATCGAATAATGTCGGCTTAACTTTCGCCATGATATTCTCCCTGCTGACCTGTTTTTAGAGCAATATGCGTATTGAGTTTTTCAAAATTACTGTTATTTGGCGACGGAAAAAAATGTGCAGTGCGATTCGACTGTTTCAGGGGGAGCGGATTGCAGGACAATTGCTGCATTCCAACATATTATTAGGGGGAAGAATTACACTGGTCCTAAAAATTTAGCAAAAGAAAAGCTCCGATTGTGTACGATAAAAGTACTAAATCGGAGCAGTGTTTTTAGGTAAAAGATGTGAGCAGAGCAGCTAATCCAAATTACAATCAAAGTTTCAATAATACTAATGTATCATTTGTTACTATCTGAATTTTGTATCTTTTATCTTTAAGACAAATAGGGATTGAAGCCTGAAATACTTTTGTATTATCATGATAGCCCCACCTGCCTGAAGTATGATGAAATTTCTCATCATTACCGCACATGGCAGAATAAGCATCTTCAAATTTACCATCTGAATTTACAGTTATTGTTTGTCCCAATCCATAAGAACCATAAGGGCTTATTCGGGAAAAGGATAATGTTTCATATTCAGGATATTCACTTTCAATAAAGTACCAAGTTCCATACAATTCAGAGGGTGCCTCTGAAATAGATAGAGGATCGCTTTTTTGGCTGCATGATTGGAAGCAAAAAATAAAAGCACTTACTAAGAGTGCTGAGGTTAGGTAGTGTCTCATGGCAAGATTTTAGGGTGGTTGAAAAATTAATGTATAATTAAATACTTATTCTATAAAGCAATTTACAAAGAATTTATTGTTTCTACAACTTATTATTCAAGTCAAGTAAGTTACTACAACTGTCTTTCCGTCAATACGCTTAAAAGGAAGGTCGGTTGTTACAATCAACCTGCCCTAAAATTGATTCTATAATTCAACATTACACAGTGTAAACAACGTGCCTGACCAAAAAATCTCATTTCTTTATTGTAAGGGGCGCACCGGTAACCTTCATGTCGTGATCAGCAAAAACTTTAATAATTTCATCCTTGGTTGGTGGGGAAGTCCACTTGTCTGTAACTTTAAAAAATTCCTCCATTTTTCCTGCCGGTAGGTATGAAACAATCATTTTTCCTTTTTCGGTTAACTGAATAAAGGCATGTTGTACATTCCTTGGAAGGAAAATTGTATCCCCTAATTTCACTTCATATTTTTCTTCTCCAACCTGAAATAGATATTCACCTTCTATTACATAAAACCATTCGTCCTGAAAAGGGTGAATATGGAGAGGCGGTCCACCGTAAGGGGTAAGTCCTGTTTGCTCAAATACAGCCAGTTCGTTTTCGGTGTCACTACCGGAAATTTTTATATCCAAAGTGTTTAAAGTGACCCCCTTCATCTTAAAGTGCTCTCCAAACCTAGCATCACCTGCAATTACTTTAAATCCTTTGTCTGTTCTTTTTGAAAATATAGATGTAATTTTCGGAAGCACAGATAGTGGAAAAAAAGAAAGTGCCGCAAACAGAAATTGTCCTCGTTTCATGTTCACTCCTTGATGGTTTATTTTGTATTAATTTATGTGTGTTCAGTTTACGATGAACAATAGTCAAAGATGATTATAGTTTATATGGGGGCATTTTTTATACAGCATTCTTAAATCTCTATAAACACTTTTAATTAAATACAGTTTTACCTGTTTGTATTTTAAAACTATTTATTGTAATTCGGGAGAGGTACATATTCCAAATCATCACCAGGGATTTTATCAAATTTCTGTTGTTTCCACCGCTCTTTGGCACTTTCAATAATTGCTTTATCCGTAGCTACAAAATTCCAGTCGATAAAGCGTTCTTCAGGAAACGGCTCACCACCGAAAATATAAATTGTGCTGTTTGCTTCGATGGTAAATTCACATAGGTTACCTTCGTTTGCTACCAACAATTGTTTGGAATGGTAACTATTTCCTTCACTTTCGATATTCCCCTCCAAAATATACAGGGCAGCTTCACCGAAAAGTTCATGTCCGATATGTACGGTTTGTTGTACTGTGCTTTTGATTTCAATCATAAAAAGTTTACTGTACACGGGAACAGCAGATTTCCTACCGAATGCTTCTCCTGCAATGAGCTTGAACTCAAGTCCGTACTCATTCCATGCGGGGATTTGAGAAGTGTCTATATGGAAAAACTCCGGTTGCATTTGTTCCAGTTCTTTGGGTAATGCCACCCAGATTTGCAAGCCATGCATGGTTTTTTCAGAGTGGCGGAGGTATTCGGGAGTTCGTTCGGAATGTACAATACCTTTGCCTGCGGTCATCCAATTCACTGCCCCGGGTTTTATCTCTAATTCATTACCGAGTGAATCGCGGTGCATGATGCTGCCTTCAAATAGGAAGGTGAGAGTGGAGAGTCCAATATGCGGATGAGGCAGAATATCGAAATTTTCACGTTCGTTCAATTTCACCGGGCCCATGTGGTCAATGAAAATAAACGGACCTACCATTCTTTTCTGACGGAAAGGCAGCAAGCGTCCCACCATAAATTTACCAATGCTGACTGCCCGTTCTTCGATGACAAGATTAATGTTCGACATAATTTTTGGTATTAATTTATGTGTTGTGACAGCTTGGCAACCAGCTCAGCAGAATCTTCATCGGCATAGATGCTAAAAGCATTTACAAGCAATCCTTTTATATCATGTTTAGTAGATGAAACTGCATATAAAACACTTTCATCGTCCACATCCGACATTTCCTGAAAACGATGAACTTCATCAATTTCAAACTCATCGGGTTGAAGGTTGATATTGTGTTCCGTGCATTCTATATAATTATTCTTAATAGAAAAATTAGCAGTGTAACCGTTTTTAGATAAATCGGTTATAGCTTCGGATAATGATGTGTATGTTTTCATATCAACATTATGTTAATTAAAATTGTATCAATATTGAATATTATATAAACTTGT
>CALMMI010000164.1 GCA_937868245.1 uncultured Ignavibacteria bacterium
TATGCCATTTGGGATGATCATGATTTTGGACCAAACGATTCGGATAAAGGATATTGGAATAAAGAAACTTCTCTCGAGGCATTCAAGCTGTTTTGGGGGAATCCCGGGTATGGGATTAATGGCAAACCCGGTGTTACTACCACGTTTGAACAATCCGATGTTCAGTTCTTTTTGATGGACAACCGATATTACCGTAATCCGGACAAACGCAAAACAGGTGAACGACGAATATTGGGCAAAGAGCAGTTGGAATGGCTGCTCGATAATTTGGCAAGTAGTACTGCCACTTTCAAAGTTGTTGCTTTAGGTGGACAGGTGTTGAATCCCGCTGCAAAATATGAAACGTATGCAACCTATCCCGAAGAAATGAACGAACTCCTGACCGCTATTGAAAAGGAAAATGTAAGCGGAGTGGTTTTTCTTTCTGGTGACAGGCACCATACTGAACTGTCCAAATTAGAACGAGCTGGAACATATCCTCTCTACGACCTTACATGTTCACCACTTACATCCTATGCCCACCCTGATGACGGAGAATTAAACACCTTACGAGTCCCCGGAACATTAGTGAATCAACATAACTTTGCCACTATTGAATTTACAAAGGAAAAAGCAGCACGCGCCATGAATATTACCGTTTATGCTCAAGACGGAAAAGAACTTTGGAAACGTTCGATATTAGCTTCGGAATTGCAAGTGCCAAACAAAAAGAAGTGAATTTCTATCTTGCTTGCAGTAAAGTGCACTACAATCAATTTTCGATTTTCATCTTTTTATAAGAAAAGGTGCTTGAATTTTACTAATTTTGCCCATAGAATTTTAGCTTCGGTTTTAAACCCGTTTATATTCGATAGTGTCGGAAATTAAAGTCTTCGTTTGTTTATTTTTCTGGGGATACATCTATGAATCGTCGTTCCTTTTTATTTGCCGGCACTGATCGTGAAAATGAAGTACCAGCTGTAGAACACAACCAATCCGCCGAGCGGCTTGCACGGGCAATGAATCCCACCCCTTTAGAAGTTACAGCAGGATTAGAGGAATACACCGCTCCCCTTACTGCACGAAGTGCCGAACATCTTCTACGTCGCATCGGACTCCAATATAATCAATCCGAAGTTCAACAAGCAATTGGTAAAACGGCAAGCCAGATTGTAGATGTAATGCTTACTGTAAGTCCTGCATCTCTTCCAGTGCAGCCGACATGGGCAACTACCCCTCTTGCAAATGTACTCCAACAAAACTATGATCAAGTAAATGAACTGAGAACCACCTGGTTCTCGCAAATGTTAAGTGGGAAAAATCCCTTGTTAGAAAAAATGGTTTTCTTTTGGCATAATCATTTTACCACAGAAGAAAAGAAAGTGTATTATTCTCAGTATATATACTGGCAGCACGACCTTTTCAGGCGTAATCCCAAGCAAGTAAGTAACATTCATCAACCTGTTCAAGATAATGACCGTGCGTTTTTTGGTAATATAAAAACACTAACAAAAGCAATGGTTCGCGATATGGCAATGCTTGTCTATTTAGATGGCAACCAAAGTGTATCCGGTAATCCAAATGAAAATTTCGCGCGGGAAATTCTTGAACTTTTCACACTCGGCATAGGAAATTACACCGAGCATGATATTGTAGAAGCAGCGCGGGCGTTTACCGGTTGGCGGGTTGAGGGACTCACTTCCAAATTCAAACCTTCAAACTTTGATGATACTGCCAAAACCTTCATGGGCAAAACGGGTAATTATTCGGCTGATGAAATTGTCGATATTATTTTTCAGCAGACCGCCTGTGCAAAGTTCTTTGCTAAAAAACTCTATAAGTTTTTTGTATATGAAGCCCCAAGCGATGATATTCTCGATAAACTTGCAAATGAACTTATCGCTTCCGATTATGAACTCAAGCCGTTTTTGAAAAAGCTTCTTACATCTGCCCATTTCTTTGATGAGCAATTCTACGGGGCGGTCATCAAATCCCCTCTCGATACAATTATCGGAACAGGTCGTTTGTTCGGGCTTACAAAATTTAAGGATACTATGATCGCAGTGCGTGGTCTTGCACAATTAACCCTTGAGCTTTTCAATCCTCCTGATGTTTCCGGTTGGAAAGGATACCATCAATGGATTAACACTTCTTCTTTACCTACCCGTCAGAAATTTTCGGACAGTATGGTAGATGGAACTTCATCTATTGCAGCTATGCCTGTTCCTGAATCAAAAATAGATGCACTTACCTTTGTAAAATCATTTGGCGAAACTACCGCTCCTAACGTAGTGGCAGCAGTTGGGGCATACTTCCTTCCGTTTACACTCACCCAAGGACAAAAAGATGCCTTGATGAATGATGCCTTCGGAGGATACGACTGGACAGTAAATGCCCCGAATGCTAAAGCAGGTGTGGAACGTCTGCTCAAATCAATCATGCGTATGCCGGAATTTCAATTAATGTAATTATTCTATTATTTCTGACCATAAATCACAACTACGAGGTACGGTATGAAACGTCGCTCCTTTCTTAAAAAATCTGCTACTGCAAGTCTTGCCCTATCAGCTCTGCCTACGGTTTTTGGCTCGGTTAGCGTTCAGGCACTTGCCAATGCACCGGTATTAAATGCAATGCAGGAACTCGCTTCGAGTGATGATCGTATAATGGTGCTTGTGCAGCTCCAGGGTGGAAATGATGGATTAAACACTGTTATTCCTATCGAAGATCCACTTTATTATGCAGCACGTCCTTCAATTCAAATTGCAAAGAATAAAGCTCTCCAGTTAAATTCAACAACGGGTTTACACCCGTCGATGACGGGATTCAAACAACTCTATGATGCGGGACATCTTGCAGTCGTCCAGGGAGTTACGTACCCTAATCCCGACCGTTCCCACTTTAGGGGAACTGACATTTGGCTGACTGCTACCGATGCTAATGTATTCAAAACTACGGGTTGGGTTGGGCGTTATTTGGAGTCATTCCTCCCTTCGAATTACCCTACTTCTATTCCTGATGATCCGCTAGCAATTCAAATCGGTTCTTCACTTTCGCTTACGTTTCAGGGAACACCCGGCGCACTCGGGATTACGTTTCGCGACCCCGATGAATTTTACAAGTTAGTCGGTAAATCAACTACTATCGGTGGCGGCTCTACTTCCACAGGAACTCCTGCCGATAATGAACTTGAGTTTATCCGGACTATACAAAATTCTGCAGAAGCATATTCACAAGTAATAAAGAAAGCAGGAGATGCAGGCAATAACATGGCTGCATATCCTACCACAGACCTTTCGGAGAAACTGAAAGTGGTAGCACGGCTTATATCAGGTGGTCTGAAAACAAAGTTCTATCTTGTTTCAATCGGCGGGTATGACACACATATTGCCCAAGGGAATGAAAACGGAACTCACTCTGCCCTGCTTTCGCAATTATCAGGAGCAATTACCGCTTTTATGGACGATATTCAAAAACTCGGTTTTGCTGACCGCGTTGCCGGGATGACATTCTCTGAATTTGGACGGCGTGTAAAGGAAAACGGAAGCAGCGGAACCGACCACGGAACCGCTGCCCCATTGTTCGTATTTGGTGCAAAGGCAAAGGGCGGAAATATCATCGGTATTAACCCACAATTGGACGCAGCAAACTTGGATGAACGGGGCGACATCAAGATGCAGCACGATTACCGCGAGGTCTATGCTTCTGCTCTTGCCCAGTGGTTCGGTGCACCATCGAATCAAATTGAGCAGATAATGCTTTCCAAACAATTTACAAGTATGCCGCTGTTTGAAGCACCGAATGGTGTTTCGGAAGAACAACGTCCTGACGGATCAATGTTTTTACATCAAAACGTACCTAATCCTGCTAAATCAGTTACTTCCATTCGTTATACATTACCTGCTGCGATGCAGGTTCGGCTGTCGGTATTTACACAGCAAGGACAGAAGATAGCAACAGTATTTTCGGGTGAACAGGAAGCAGGAACGTATGATGTGCAGTTCCCTACCGCCGGGCTTGCTACAGGGTCGTATTTTTACCGGTTAGAGACGAGTAAGTTTAGTGCGGTGAAGACGATGACGATTATTAAGTAAAGAATTTAGTTTGCAAACTGAAAAGCC
>CALMMI010000165.1 GCA_937868245.1 uncultured Ignavibacteria bacterium
TGTCGCAATGTGTTATTGTAGTTGATGAAAATGGTGTGCCTGTGGAGCTTGTTGGCACCGATGCAGATATTACTGACCGTAAGATTGCAGAAAATGAAATCTTAAAATTTAATCATGAGCTTGAAGTTCGAGTTGAAGAGCGTACAAAGGAATTAATGATAAGTATAAGTGAAAAGGATGAAATTCTCAGTATAGCTGCACACGATTTACGAAACCCACTCGGGGGAATTCTTCTTCAAAGCGGACTGATAAAAATGTACTATGAAAAAGGACGGATTGAAGAGGCTCGTGTAAGAATAGCAGAAATTGAAAAGTCTGTAGAACGAATGAATGATATTATCACCAATCTTCTTAATACCCACGCATTGGAATCCGGTAAATATACTATTGAATTATCAACATTCGATTCACAGGATATTATCCAAAATGCAGTGGACATGTTTCAGGAACAAGCCTTATTGAAAAGTATTCAGATACATTGGGAAAAGAAGAACTGTATGTCTGTATATGCAGACAGTAAGGCGTTTTTGGATGTTATTGAAAATCTGATTTCCAATGCAATAAAATACTCTCAGTATGAAAAAAATATCTGGATAAATACAGAGTACCAAAACAGCAAAGTAAGAGTGAGCATTAAGGATGAAGGACCCGGAATTGCAGACGAAGAAAAATCGAAATTATTCAAAAAATTTGGACGGCTTTCAGCGCAACCGACCGGAGGAGAAAGTTCTACCGGATTAGGGCTTTCCATTGTAAAGAAATTGGTAGAAGCAATGAACGGAAATGTATGGGTAGATAGCAGTGTCGGACAAGGTGCAACGTTTGTAGTTGAACTGCCTGTATCCATTGAATTAGAACGAGCAACTAACTATGCTAACAATTAAATTTTTAACTGTACAACACAATTCCGAACTCTACAAGCAAACAGTTAGATTGCGTTATGAGATATTGCGCCGACCCTTGGGGCTAACATTTACCGATGCACAACTCTCGGCGGAAGATAAGGACATTCATCTTGCAGGTATAGATCAAAACAGGGCAATATGTTGCTGTTTAATATTAACTCCTCTTGATGGAAAAACAGTC
>CALMMI010000166.1 GCA_937868245.1 uncultured Ignavibacteria bacterium
ATTCAATTTCAGTTAGAGATTCCTCAACTCTAAAGTCTAACTATTGTTTGTCGTTCACCGGTCAGAATTGCTATATATCTGTTCCCAACATTCCGGTTATAACCGGAACTAATTCTACAAGAATGGTTTGGATATATATGACTTCAGTTCCTTCCTCACAACAATGGATTTTAGGAACAGGTTCACGGGAGAGCATTATCATTCAAGATAACGGGAAAGTTGCTTTTACTAATCTCTTTGCTAATGGATGGCTAACAATTGAGGATGATGCAACTGTACCACTAAATCGTTGGGTACATTATTGTGGTGTTGAAACAACAAATTCAGTATCTACAACTATGTCGTTGTATAGAGATGGTAACTTAATAAGTTCTGAAACTACCTACGAAAATTTAAAACCAAACTCGAATTGCAACGTGTATATCGGCGGTGTTAAAACTGGAGGAGGCGGAGAATGTCAGTTTACTACATCGCAAAGTTTCTCTGGATTGATGGATGAAGCTAGTTTATGGTCTTCTGCTTTAACAAAGGAACAAATCAAAGCTAATATGAAAACTATATTCAATAGCCCCACAAGTAATTTAGCTGCTTACTATTCTTTTGAGAATGGAACCGGGGTTGATGAAAGTGGTAACAAACTTAATGGAGAAGTAGGTCCCGGTATCGTACGTATTTTTATGAAAGCCGCTACACCTTTTGGAGTGAATGGAAAGAACAAACGCAGATAAGATAACATGCCAGGTAAGAAAAAAATCCTCCGTTAAAGTAACTGTAATTATACAGCACTCTTTAACGGAGGATTTTTTTTGAAACATCTATTATTTGCCATTCTTCTTTTTTCCAACTGACATCTTGTCCATTACATACTATATATCCATTACCTACGATGGAAAGTAGCGGCAGGTCACTTTTTGAATCCGAATAAGAATATGAATTTGCCCAATCATACTCTTCCCATGAAATTACATTCTTCAGTTTATTAATTTTTATACTGCCTAAGCACTCTTCTTTGATTTCAACAAATTTCCCGTCTACAAAGAGTAACTCAGTAGAAACCACCTTTTCAATATTATAGTGAGCCGCGTAATACTGTAAATAAACATCAAACCCACCTGATGCTATTACAATAGTATGTCCTGCTTCCTTATGCCATAGAAGTTTTTCAACAATGTCCTTATGTTCAAATTGCAGTAAGATTTCATTATTAAACTCGAAAGCAATTTTCTCCATTACCTCCTTCTCTTTTCCCTTCAAAGGGGCAAAAAGATAGTTTTTATGAGTTAAGCTCAACTCATTATCTTTTGGTGGTGAACTAAAGAGTTTTCTCGCTTTTAGTTGTGCTTTTGTTAACCAATTGTTTTCTTTTTTATAAAGATAGTCCAAGAAATAATTAATAGACTGACCATCAAAAAGTGTATCACAAAAGTCGAACAAAGCAATTATTTTCTTATCCATTACTCAAAACACATTTTTATGGAATTGATGATTAGAGCATTTTCCTCCTTGTTACGAGAAGCAATTCGTACAAACTGTCCATCAAGTCCTATTTTATCTGCACAGTTTCTAGTGTAAATACCGTGACTAATAAGCAGCTTCGATACGAAATCAGTAGAAGAAGAACCGTCTTTTAACTCAACCAATCCAAAGTTAGCCATACCCGGATACAATTGGATATTAGGTATATTATTCAACTCCTTAAAAAAGTCCTGTGTTTCTTGTATATATTGAATTCTAACCTTTTCGTATTCATGTAGAAAGCTATTTTGAACATAGAGTCTGAAAAAGTACTCGGCAAGTCCTCCGGAATTCCAGAGGAAGCCGTTCTTTAATAGATACGCTACCCTTTTGCTATCCATAATTGCATACCCTGCCCGCACACCCGCAATTCCAAAATCTTTCGACATACTTTTAATCACAATAAGATTTGGGTAGTCTTTCACAAGTTCGGTTGCACTTTTCATTTCGTACGTTTCATCTTCGTAGGCAAAATGGATAAAACTCTCGTCTATAATTACGGTTTCAACTTCTGTTAAATTTGCAAGTAGAAATTTAATATCAGTGTACTTTACATATCCACCATCAGGATTATTTGGATTTATAATAACAATTGTATCAGGTTTTTCCCTCTTTACAACTTCCAAATACTTTTGGACATTCAATCTATAATTTTCATCTTTTTCTAATTTATTGAAAATTATTTCAGTTCCTTCTTTTACAAATTCATAATAGGAAGAAAAAGTAGGGATGTTAACTATTATCTTCTTTTTGGTAAAGTTATGAATAACAGCCTGGATAATTTCTATTGCACCGTTTCCAATAAAGATATTTTTTGAATTTACGTTAAGGCACTCAGATAAGATTTCTGCAATAACACTATTTTGTGAAGGGTAAAATTCCAGAACGTCACGCATCTTCCTTGAGTCAACCAAGTCACGTTTTAGATATGTAAAAAACAATTCAGTTGCATAAGGATTAGATAAGAAACACGCATCTACTTGAATGTTAAGCTCGGGTATTTTTTCGGCAATAGTAAAAATACTTGGAGAATGTGTTCCGGCTTCGTCCTTTAGTTTCTTGATTTTCGATGCAATATCCTGCTCTTTTTGATTTAACAGTATCATAAGTATTATTTAATTAAGGATTCAATGGCTTTAACTTTACCTGTCTTTTGGTTACGAATTATCTCAGGAGTAATGTGAATACTCATTTGTAAATCTCCAACTCTATACGATAGAGCAACTTTGATTTGCTCCTTTTCCGATTCTGACATCGGTGAGTGCTCAACAATTTCAATTTTAAGGGTTTTATCTATATTTTGAGTAATCTTGAATTGCTTGATTTTTTCAAATACCTGCATAGCCGTATAAATGTTTGCTGTTGGTATTTTAGTGTTATCACTTTTCACTAATATGTCATCAGAACGACCATCAATACCTTTAAATGGAACGCTAAGTCCTCGCATACACTCACAATGCCCTGTATTCTCGGATTTAACAGCAATATCGCCCGTAGCATATCTAATTAAGGGCATAACATCATTGTTAAGAGAAGTTGCAAGTATTTGATTGTTTTCATCCAATTCTATCAATCCATATTCATCATTATTGTGGTAATTACCGAAAGCACACTGTTGAACAGTAACAGAGCGTTCATTTTGACCATACCAGTCAAGTACTTTAAAACCCCAATGGTTTTCAATTGTTTCGCGGTATTGAGGAAGGAAAGACTCAGATGATGTAACTAATGTTTTTATAGAATCCAAATGTATATTTTTTTCCTTTAACAGAAGGCTAAAGATATAGACGGAACTTGCATACCCCCTTATAATCTTTGCTCCCGACTTTTTAATAGTATTGAGATAGAAGTCTAAATTATTCTCATTGATATCGAAAGCGGATAGATACCAATAATTGTCTTTTCTTCTTAATAAAGATTCTCCCTGTTTAGGAGCATAGCTTCTTATCGATACAACTGGATCATTTGGCTTATATTGATAAGATGCTCCCATACTCCATGCACGGGCAGACATTATATTTTCAAAAGAATCACTATAAAAAGGTACTATAAAATGGAAAGGTTTGCCTGAAGAACCAGAAGTATGAGACCATTGGGCTCGATTTTTATTTACTTTCTCGTGGATGAACATATCGAGATTATTACGAATTATCTCTTTATTAACAACTGGAAATTTATTGATTTCCTCTATTGAAAACCTCCTGAAATCAACCTTATCTTTCAAATGCTTATAATATGGGACGTGGTGAACTGCTTGAAATATTATATGTTTTAATTTATCTGTTTGAATGCTTTGTAATTTTTTGGGCTCAAAAAACTGGCTTTGCATATAGTAGTTGTAATGCTTCTTAAAATGAATTAAGTTAAGGGCATTCCTATAATAATGATGCAGTGGTTTCATTAACGATAGCTTATTTTAGAATAAAGAAAAGAAATAGCTTAATTTACCTTTAATCTATTTAATGGTTTTAACTTAACAATGAAATAGTTTTAAATGTTATATTCTGTTACATTGCAAAAATATTACGTAAGCGAATAACACAAGACTCCTCATTTTTCTACAAACAAGGTACGACGAACTTACTTCAAAAATCTTACAGCCTGATTTGCAAATCCCCCCCCCACATCATCAAAAAAGAGTTCCCATCTCTTCCTGTGGTACATCCGGTTTTCTCATAAACTTCTCATCAAGCAATTCGGGAACATCTAATCGTACGTCTTTTAACATCCTTGATGCAGGACGTGATGTCATTTCAGCCGAAGGATACGGTTTTAGAAGATCTAAGTGTTGTTTTAATATCAGCTTGTCAGAGAGCCAATCATCTTGATCTGAAGTTAGGATAGCACCCATACGGTGATGAATCGGTGCAATAAACTCATTCGGTTCTGTGGTAACGGCTGTAAACGAATGTATTACCTCACCTGCCGGACTTTTCCATGTTTCCCACAACCCGGCAAAATAAAATATTTCT
>CALMMI010000167.1 GCA_937868245.1 uncultured Ignavibacteria bacterium
GTGGCTTTTACCTGCTTGACTAACCACCCCTGCCCCTCCGGAGGAGGGGAATTTTCGGCGCGAATGCTTCCTTCCTGAAAGTAATTCAATTCCCCTCCCCTGGAGAGGTGTCCGAAGGACGGGGGGGGGCTCTTTTACCTGCTTGACTAACCACCCCTGCCCCTCCAGAGGAGGGGAATTTTGGTCGCAAATGCTTCCTTCCTGAACGTAATTCCCCTCCCCTGGAGGGGTGTCCGAAGGACGGGGTGGTGGCTTTTACCTGCTTGACTAACCACCCCTGCCCCTCCGGAGGAGGGGAATTTTTGGGTGCAATCACTAATTGCGTTTCTATCAATATGCCACATAATCAGAAGCATCATTGCCACACTGTTCAAAAATTAAATGTTTGTCATAATTATATGAAGTGAAACTCACAGTAAAATTTGTGCGTATTTGCTCAAAATATATTTGGATTTATCTTTCTATATTCCTTTTTTGTAAGTAAATATAAAGTAGTTTTAGATTTTGTAACCGTTGCGAAATGAAATGCTGCCCTGAATTTACTTTGTTACTATTTTTTTAATTATATAAATGTTAGGTTAGCTGTATTATAAGGTGATTTACGAGGAATTTTCTCACGATGTTTGTTGTGCTTGTTCTGTTTACCGGCAAATTATTTTGTCAAACTGCCCCTACGTTTGATTCAACCGACGCAAGTTTGATATCGGGTAAGAATTGGATTAGCTCTACATGGGGTTTCGGGGTTAATCTTGGCGGTGGTGTACACGGGTTAGGGGGCGGTGTTTCCCTTCGGTATTCGTATGTAAGTGTAACGGTGGGAATTACCGATTATGCAAATTCCAAGTTTAAACCAACAGATGTTATTGATGATTACGTTCCTACCGGAGACTATGTTGACATTGGCTACCAAACTCCAATTTTCCACATTACCGGTGATATTACAATTCCGGTTTATGACCGGTTTGCAGTAAAAGGCTCTGCTGGTGCTTGCCGGAAATCTATCGACTATGTTTCCAAATCTCTTGTTACGAACCAGATGTATAAATCACACAAGGAGGATGAAATCCTTTTCACTCGCTTTGTGATTGGTGGAGAAGTAAATTACAGGGCATGGGGACACTTGGTGATTGGCGTTGGCGCGATGTCGGACTTGGGTGGATATATTAGTATTGGTGGGGTGTTTTAAGGGGGGGGGAAGACTGGCATTGTTTTTTGATATGAATCCGAAACTTTTCTGTATAATGGTATAATTCATTAATTCAATATTACAATAAAAAAGGGCTCATTTTAAACTCGTGCGCAAATTCGGATAGTACTTTATGCATTTCTTGAAGCTGATTAGAATTCCATCCTGATGGTGAAACTGAGACTTTTGCAATATATTTTCTTTCATCGTAAAAATGCAAGTCCGTTATACCCTTACTAAGTTTCTTATGCTTGAGAAAACTAAAAGAGTTGTACTGTAAATACCCTGCCGTTGAACAGCTAAAAGTTACTCTACGTTTAATAAAGAAGAAATGAAAATAAGTTATACTAATTTGCTTGGATTCAGCATCAAATTCTACACAGAGAACTAATCTTTTAAATACATCAAATAGTGTTGCTATACAAAAAACAAACATGAATAAATGAACCATTAACGGTAAATCAAGCAGAAAGTCAAAGTATAGATAATAAAGAAAATAAAGCAACAAGGCTACTAATGCTAAACCTTTTGCAATATGATATTTTGGAAAATTTTTCCTACTATATTTTAAGATATTATCTTTTATCAAATCATTGCCTCTTGTACTCCTATTTGAAATGCATAGTTTAGTAACTCAATATATTCTTTATATTACAGGAACTAACCTTGCTTTAGTTATTGTAAATATATCTGAAATATATCAGGTACAACACCTGAATTGACATAAGGCATATAAAATCCAAACTACTTTTTTACTTTAATTTTTATGTAATAATATAAAAAAGTTATCAAAAAAATAATTACTGCTATAATTATTACTAGCAACACTCTTATTCCCCGCTCTACTACAATCTCTTCAAATCCACCAAAATATAAAAATGGTGTAGAAACAACAGCTAGGGCTATTGAAATGATTAATGAGAATTGAGAGATAGGAATTAATTTTTGAAAAAGAGTGTTCAATATATTGTACTTTGTAAGCTCTATCGTATAATCTTCCTTATCATACGCCAATGCTGTTATTACCCCCGATATATTAAATATTAAAAGAAAATCTGCTGCTTCATTCTGACTTTCCATTGCAATATCCGGTATTGAATCAAGTACCCGTGTAAAGCAATTCAATAAGAAATATATTTGTAAAAGAGTGATTGTAATACTAAAAATTATATGTACATACGGATCACTTTTATGCTTTTTTTTATCCATAATTATCGAATGGGCATGCAGCTTTTGAAGATTCTAAAAGTTTTATACAAAAAAAACACACCAAATAGAGTTAAACACCCCTATACACCTTATTCCATTGCCACCTTAGAGGCTTAATAGTAATAGTAACATTCCAACCTATAACGATATAAGCTCCGTCAAGAACTGTGTTAAGAAACAACTGATATTTTTGTTTTTGAGTACTCTTCTTGGAATGGAACGCTGTACTTTAGAACAGCAAAGATTTGTCTTATGAGTTT
>CALMMI010000168.1 GCA_937868245.1 uncultured Ignavibacteria bacterium
TAGAAAAACTGTAGCAGGTAAGAAAAAAGCGGTTAAGAAATAATAAGTATCTCATAATTATAGATACGATAGTTCAGAATTTTTTCCATAGTAGAAATTATCAATCAATGGCTGCTGTTAAAAAAAGAGTTAAGAAAAAAGTTGTTGCCGACGTACACGGAAAAGCATTCGTAAAAGCAACATTTAATAATGTAATTGTTACTATAACAGATACATATGGTAATACATTGAGTTGGTCTTCCGCCGGACGGAACGGTTTCCGTGGTTCGAAGAAGAATACTCCATATGCTTCTCAAATTTCTGCAGAGCGTTCTGCGAAAGAAGCGTATGAAATGGGATTACGTAAGGTAGAGGTTATTGTTAAAGGACCGGGTTCGGGACGTGAAGCTGCGATTCGCGCTTTAGCTCACGCAGGTCTTGAGATACTGAATATTCTCGACCAAACACCACTTCCACACAATGGTTGCCGTCCTCCTAAAAGACGGAGAGTATAATCCTACTTAAAGGAAATAATGATATTCTTTTTCAAAGACTGTCAGTATTTACCTGTGGATTGTTATTCATTATGATGGAATGTTTCAAATCTTGAACGTTAAAGTAATTTAGAAAGATAAATATGAACGTACCAATGCAAATGCCTGAAAGGGTTCACATTGATGAGTCGTCAAGTTCAAATCACGGTAGATTTGTACTTCAACCCTTGGAAGAAGGTTATGGCGTTACGGTAGGGAATGCTATTCGTCGCGTACTTTTATCTTCAACTCCCGGATGGGCAATTATTGGATTGAAAATTAGCACGGTTCTCCATGAATTTCAAACAATTCAAGGTGTTATTGAGGATGTTTCAGAAATTATCCTTAATCTAAAAGAAATCCGTATGAAGGTGCTAGACAAAAAGCCACCCCGTATTAATTTCCGCCTTAAAGGACCTGGAAAGTGGACAGCAAAAGATATTGAAAATGCTAACCCGCAAGTACAAGTAATGGAGCCAAATCATCATATCGCTATTTTAGCTGATGATGCAGATTTCGATGTAGAATTACGTGTAGGTCGTGGTAAGGGATATATTCCAGCTGAAGAACAAAATAGTTCTGAATATCCAATTGGAATGATTCCTATCGATGCAATCTATACACCGATTAAAAATGTTATCTATACAGTTGAGCCACATCGTGTTGGTCAAAAAACCGACTACGAAAAACTCACAATTGATGTTACTACCGATGGAACAATCACAGCTCAAGAAGCGGTTCAAGATGCTGCCGAGATTCTCCACGAACACGTATTGCTCTTCATCAACTTTGATGAAATCAAACGTGAACAGCAACAAACAGAAGTAGTGGAAGAAGAAGCGAAAGAAGCTGAAAAAACACGCATTCGCAGAATCCTTCTTACTCCGGTTGTTGAACTCGAACTTTCTGTCCGCGCTCACAATTGCTTGAAAGCTGCAAACATCAAAACACTTGCAGAGCTTGTAATGTTAAGCGAGCAAGACCTCTTGACATTCCGTAATTTCGGACGTAAATCCTTAACGGAATTAACAGAAGTAGTACGTAATAATAATTTAGTCTTTGGTATGAATGTTGAAAAGTACATCAAAGACGAACCAAAAATCGTTGAACCTGAACAAG
The DNA here is from genome assembly GCA_937868245.1 of uncultured Ignavibacteria bacterium. Lineage (GTDB taxonomy): Bacteria > Bacteroidota > Ignavibacteria > Kapaibacteriales > UBA961 > JADJXV01. Next base: position 1,632 of record CALMMI010000168.1, read on the forward strand.
CTGCTTAATCCTACGTACTTGTCAGAATATTCAATATATAATTAAAGAAAATCTTGTAGTTTTTAGTCAGAGAGAAAAACAGCTATGATACACAATAGAGTAGGTAGAAAACTTAAAAGAACGGCAAGTCATCGCAAAGCAATGTTGTGCAATATGGCGAGTTCACTCTTTCAACATAAAAAAATCTCTACAACAGAGGCAAAAGCTAAAGAACTCCGTCCGTTCGCTGAAGCGTTGATTACCCGTGCAAAACATGCGCTTGAGAATGAGCAGGGAGGACAATTGCCAACAGGACAAGTTATTGATATTCACAATCGTCGTGAAGTATATAAATCAATTCGTAACAAAGGCGTAGTTCAAGAATTATTCGATACGATTGCTCCGGCAGTTGCAACACGTCCTGGTGGATATACACGTATCGTAAAATTAGGTACAAGACGCGGTGATGCAGGTAGAATAGCAATCATTGAATTAGTAGATTTCTCAGCTGCACGTGATGGTGTTATCCGTACACGTCGCAAGAAAACAGCTGTTAAAGCATCAGCTCCAAAAGTTGTTGTTTCTGCACCTGCTGCAAAAGCTGCTCCTGCTGCTGAACATGTGTCAACAGTAGTTGCACCTGTAGATGCAGAACCGATAGTAGTTCCAACAGTTGCACCAGTTGCACAGGAATTACCTGTAGCTCACGCTGAAGAGGTAGTATCACATGATGTAGCCCCTGTAGAAACAGTTGCTGACATCATTACACCTGAAACAGCTGAAGCTGCTCCTGAAACTTCAACAGAATCTTCCGACGAATCAACATCTGAAGAACCAAAAACTGAAGCGTAATTCAAATAAAAACTTCGGATAATAGTTATAAAAGGCAACTTTACTTGTAAAGTTGCCTTTTTCGTTTCTATTCAAACTACAAATAATGAAAAGTATTATAACTGTCGGTGATTGCAATGGTATCGGGATGGAAGTGCTGTTCAAGGCATTATGGAATATCCAAACTCAATCTTTATTACCGAATCATACATTTTCTCTTTGTGGAAATAGTGCAACAATTATTGAGTATGCTCAAAAAATGGGGTATGAAGTCAGTTTGCAAAGAGCTTCGATTGTCTTAAATAAGATACTGGAAATCCCTATTCTTGAAATTGAGGAATATTCACCTGTTCAGTTTGGAGAAATTACCGATTCTTCTGCACGGTTGGCAATTCTATCGTTGGAAACTGCAATTCAATCCACTATAAATCGTGAATTTGATGCAATTGTAACGATGCCGATTTCAAAAATTGCACTTAGTCAGGT
>CALMMI010000169.1 GCA_937868245.1 uncultured Ignavibacteria bacterium
GGAGTTTGGGACTTACTACATTTGGAGCTTTACTGTTTATATTTCCAAGTAGGAATGAGGGTCTTCCCGGGATAAAAAACAATGGCGTGTTTTTCCGTGCTGCTTCCAACAGAGGGGCTGTTGCATGGGTAACTGCAGTATTTCTAACTGCATTTTATATTGTACTGTATTGGTTTCCTGAGTACTTTGTTCATCTTATCAAAGCAACCGACCCGATAAGTTACATGATGACCGGCAAAGCGGCAAATCAATGGTTCTTATACGGTACACTTTATACACTCTCAGTTTTAGTGATGGGAGTTAGAATGTTATTTAAGTACCAACACAGCCGTTACCAGATTATCCGAACGTTATCGGTAATGTTCTTTCAACTTGTTTTTTCGTTTCTTATTCCACACTTTTTAGAAGCACTTAATCAACCGGAATACTATTTCAGTTATTTCTGGCCACTTAAAACGAGCGTCCTTTTTCCTAATGATATTCATTGGTTATTATCCAAACCCGGTGCTTTACCTCAATTCATGGTGTTTTGGGGTGTTATCATGTCGTTAATCGGAGTACCCATCCTAACATACTTCTTTGGTAAACGCTGGTACTGTTCTTTTGTATGCGGATGTGGCGGGCTTGCTGAAACGATGGGGGATCCATACAGACAAAACTCCGATAAATCGTTAACAGCATGGAAAATAGAACGATGGATGGTTCACTCGGTTCTTTTGTTTATTACAATAACAACCGGATTATTGTGGGCAAATTCATATTTTCAAGGGGAATTACTCGGATCTCTTTCGCAAGGTTTTTCAAAGACGTATGGATTTCTTATTGGAGCAGCCTTCTCGGGGGTAGTAGGTGTTGGGTTTTATCCGATAATGGGGTCGAGGGTATGGTGTAGGTTCGGTTGTCCTCAAGCGGCAATATTGGGTATCTTTCAAAAGTACTTTTCACGATTTAGGATTACTACCAACGGAAGCCAATGTATCTCATGCGGTAATTGCTCAACATATTGTGAAATGGGTATTGATGTTCGGTCGTATGCTCAACGCGGTGAGAACATTGTGCGTGCTTCTTGTGTAGGTTGCGGGGTCTGTTCTTCTGTTTGTCCTCGTGGGGTTTTGAATCTTGAAAATGGTCCGGTAAAGAATAGAGTACAAAAATGATCACCTGATTATCAATACTATTTTGGGATTTGGGACGTTAAAGTAATTCAAAAAAATGTCGATAAAAAAGTTATTCTATGTTTTTTTTGAAGTATGAAAATAGATTGTTAATGTAAGTATTAGAAAATACTGTTATTTATTCATTTTTAAGGAGAAGTATATGAAGCGTAAATTAATAATTTGCCTTGTCGGGCTTTTATTCGGCGGCAGTACACTATTAAGCCAGTCCGGAAAAACAATCAATGTCGGAATTGGTGGGGGATTAACAAGAGGGGTAAATGAATCTATTGACGGTGACCGCAGTTTAGGGTATGAGTTCGGAGTTGTGGCATTGTTTCATAATGGATTGATGCCCGGGCTAAGTCCTGAACTTAGCTTTCAGGTAGCATCGAACAGCACATCCGAATTGGGTGGCTACTCGCAGTATAAAACAAATTATATTTCTCCTGATCTTCGCTTGAGGTTCTATCCGCTTCCTTCGTCAAGTTGGATGCCGTATATTACAGCAGGTGTTGGCTTGGCTATGTATGATAATAAGTCGTTCGATACGTTGCACATGAGCCCTGATGCGAAACTTAATTCCTCGGCTCTTGCAATTCCGGTTGGAGCAGGACTTACTTATTTTATGAAAGACGATAATAATAACCCTACTAATTGGGTGTTCGATCTTGGAGTTTATTCACATCTAAGTACTACTGATGATTTTAATCCAGTACGTGACCCAGTAAACGATGCATATTGGGATGCACGCTTATCGGTAATGTATAAAGTATATACTTTCGAAAAAGACAGCGACGGCGACGGTTTGAGCGACCTTGATGAAGTTACATACGGCTCAGATATAAATAATCCTGATAGTGATGGCGACGGTCTTTTAGACGGAGAAGAAGTTCACACATATAAAACCGATCCAATGAAGGCTGATACTGACGATGGTGGTGTTAACGATGGTATCGAAGTTCGTTTGGGAGGTAATCCATTGGATCCTGATGATGATATTTTAAGTATCGGATCTGGTCAAAAAATTGCTTTGAGAGAAATTGAATTTAATACAGGTGATTCTACGATTACCAAGAAATCAGAGCGTATTTTAGGATTTGCCTTAAAAGCATTCCAAGCACTAAACGATATTACATTTGAAATTGCAGGACATACAGATAATGTTGGTGAAAGAGATATGAACATGCGTCTTTCATCCGGCAGAGCAAATGCTGTAAAAGCATGGCTTGTTGCAAAAGGAATAGCAGAAAGCAGAATGACAACACGCGGTGCAGGACCTGACGAACCATTGGTTCCAAATACAACTCCAGAGAATCGTCAACGAAACCGAAGAGTTGAGTTCAAGAGAACTAAATAAAGTTCATCTTAGATTACAATGAAAAACCCTGCGATTTGAATAATCGCAGGGTTTATTTATGTCAATTGAATTGTTATCTATTTGAATAATGCCTAAATATTTCTTTCGAAATATCAGAGGGTGAACCCGAAATCCACGTTATAGAAGGATTCTTACGAAACCAAGTCAATTGCCTTTTAGCATAATTTCTGGTGGATTGTTGCATTTTCTCGATTGCATGCTCTTTGGTGTATTCTCCCGAAAGGTAACTTATAGTTTCTTTGTATCCAACTGTATTGAGTGAATTTAATTCAGTTGAATATCCCATTGAAAGTACTTTTTCGGTTTCTTCTACCAATCCGTTATTCCACATTGATATGCACCGTTGGTTAATTCGTTCGTAGAGTAAAGCACGTTCAATCTCTATTCCAAACCATAGAGTTGTAAAAGGCTTTTCTTGATCTGTTTGATTTTTATGAGCTTCGGAAAGGGTAGTTCCCGTTGTGTAGTAATATTCCAATGCACGGATAATTCTTCTTGGGTTTTGGTCGGAGTATTTTTGAGCAGATTCAGGGTCTATTTCCGATAGTTCTTTATATAATAAATCCTTACCTTCATTTGTTAATCTTACTTCTAAATTTGCACGGTGGATAAGAGTTGATTCATCGATTTGCTCATCAAAAATTCCATTACAAAGGGCAGAAACATACAATCCGCTGCCACCTACTATAAGAGGAGTTTTACCGCTGTTAATAATATCTGTAGCTACAATCTGAGCATCATCAGCAAACTTACCGGCACTGAATGGTTCGTCAGGATTGAGAATATCTATGAAATGATGAGGACAGGCACTGCGTTCTTCAAAGGTAGGTTTTGCTGTACCAATGGTCAGCATGCGGTAAATTTGTCTCGAGTCAGCGGAAATAACCTCTGCTTCCATCAATTGCGAAAGCTCTATGGATGTTTGTGTTTTTCCGGAGCAGGTTGCACCTACGATAGCGATTGCAGAAGGCTTTATCACTTTGCCTCCTGCCAACCCTCGCGCCCGATAAGCGGAACAAACTTGAATTCTTCAAGTTCTATTGAATCAAAATCATTCTCACTTTGGCGTGTAATCAAATATAATGTTTGTGTTTTTCGGTCGCCGGAAGGAATTACCATTTTACCGCCGATTGCAAGTTGCATTAATAATGTACGTGGAATGTCCGGCGCACCTGCTGTTACAATTATTCCCTGATAGGGAGCATGTTCGCTCCAGCCGATTGTACCGTCGCCATACCTTGTTTGTACATTTAAGCCCATCTCTTGAAGTGTTTTTGTTGCCTGACGGTGCAGGTCAAATTCTCTTTCAATGGAATATACTTTAGCTCCCAGTTTAGCAAGGACTGCTGCTTGGTAACCGCTACCTGTTCCTATTTCAAGAATCTTATCGTTCGGCTGTATGTGCAAAAGGGAAGTCATATACGCAACAGTGTATGGTTGCGAAATGGTTTGCTGGTTTGTAAGCGGCAAAGCGGAATCTTCGTATGCTCTTTGGGTAAATGCAGGGTGTACAAATTTCTCGCGTGGAAGAGATGCCATTACATGCAGTACTGATTCGTCGGTAATGCCCCGTTCACGTAAGTTCTCTATTAATTTTGTTCGTTGGTCATTCAGGAAATTCGGCTTCAAGGTTGGACTATCCTAAGAGTGTGTTTTGTAGAATTTACATTGCAAAATTACAAAAATGAACGGGTGTATGCACCATGATTGAGTGAAGAAATCCAGATTTCTGATGTGCAATCTTGTTAAGAAATTTTCTTTTCACCCTTAATGCAGCGTTTGAAAACCTACATTAAGGAAACGGGTATGGACTTTCTGTCATTTCTTAAAAATTATGAAGAATATCAAAAAAAATCCTTGAAGGTTTTTAAAACCTTCAAGGATTGTAAAATTGGCATATAAACCAGTTACTTATCGCCGTCTAATTTTCTCTTTTTGCGTTCCATCAGCATTTTTTGAAGCTGACCTGCAAAATTATTCTCGAAAACTACAAACTTCGCATATTGTTCTTCGGTAAGGATGCTTTTCATAACTTTGAGCCGCTCTGAAATTGCATTAGCTAAAGCATTCTGTTTTTCAATAACAAGGTCGGACTTACGAGAATATTCTTTACCGGAATTAGATTGAACATTCTTTTCCAAATCGGCAACAGCTTCTTTCAAACTTGCCCTTGCATCATCAATAGGTTTTTGATATTGATTATACCTAGCGAAAAATTTTTCTGCACTTGCTTCATCCAATTGCAAAATATCAATCAATCTAATTTTCTTGAGTTGCTGAATACGCTCTTTTGCCTTTGGATGGTCTTCCATGCCGACTCCTTGAGATTTGCCTGCAAAAGGCATAATAACAATCATCAGAGCGAATATGGTAATTTTAAAGAACAGACGGGTTTTCATAGTTTAAGTCTTTCAAAATATCTTGTATTTCATTGTCATTTAAATATTCCCAAAGATTATTCGGATCAGGGGAAACGGTCTCGGTAGATTCTTCGGATTCGGGGAGTAGATTGTCTGCAATCAAATCGTCAATTGCATTGTTATCTTGTGCCGGAATATTAATTTCGTTATTGTTTTGATGAGAGACGACTTCGGCAAGCACAGCGTTTAAATTGAGATCTTCACTGAGTAAACTTGAAGCATCAGATGAACGAACCACTTGAATATGGTGGCTGTCACCATCAGAATTTGAACTTAACTCATTTGAATTAAAAACTGGAATTTCTGATGAAAAAAAGAAAATTGCTAAAGCAGCTATACTGACAGTCGGGATAACCAAACGGAAGAGGCGGCTCATCGAATTATTCTTGGAATTCTTTGCCATTCGCTCTTGTACACGAACGGAGATGTTACGAGTGCGGTTTTCGAGAATCGAATTGAAATCCATCGTATCGACCTTTGAAAACACACCTTGTATATCCTTCAATTCTTGTGAAAGATCGGGATATGCTGCTATAGACTGTTCAAACTGAAGGGAGTCTTCTGCTCCAAGCCTGCCGAATGCATAATCGGGCAGCATTTCTTCTGTTTGTTTGCGGGATAGAGACGGTGTCATGTTCGCTCCCATGTTTGCATGAATTCACTGTTTTTTAATAATTTAGCTAACTTCTGAACAGCTTGAAAATAGTTTGCTTTCAGTCCGCCAACGCTTGTACCGAGCATTTTAGAAATTTCTTCGTAGGATAATTCATCGAAATATCGAAGTGCGAAGGTTTCCCGTTGCTTTTCGGGCAATTGACGAAGCATTTTTTCGAAATGTTTCTCGAAATCCTTGTTCTCAAATTGTTGCTGGGGAGTTGCTGCATCGGATTCCAACTCAATTTCCGAGCCATCATCGTGAGTAAAGAAAGCAACAAATTTTCTTTTACGTGCTATGCTTGTACATACATTGAGTGTAATTCTGTAAAGCCATGTTTGAATACTGCTGTCGCCCCTAAAATTCTTTAGATTTTTCAATGCACGGATAAAGACTTCTTGAGCAGCATCATCAGCATCATCGTGAGAGCGTAAGTAACGAAGCGCGGCTGAATACACAAATTTTTGATGCTTACGCACAAACAAGGTGGCAGCACGATTAGAATCACCGGAACAATATTCCTGGATTATTTCTTGGTCTGTATTCAAAGCATAAGTCAGACTGTACATCATTTTTTGACTCCCTTAGAAAGAAAAGCATTTCATTCAGCTGTTATTCTAAGTACTATGAGGCATCCAATGACGATTTGGTTTAATGATTAACCGTGATATTTTCCAATTTCCAAAACTTCATACTCAATTACTCCTGCAGGAACGTTTGTTGTTACTGTAGCGCCGATTGTTTTTCCGAGCATAGCTTTTCCGAGAGGGGAGGTAACAGCAATTCTATTTGTACGGTAATCCGCTTCTTCTGCACTTACTAACGAATATTCTACAATCGCGCCTGTTTTTTTGTTTTTCATTTTAACAAGCGAAAGTATATATACTTTATCGTTTGGAAAGTCATTAGGATCAATAACTTGAACTTTTGATAAAATAGACTCGATTTTTGAAATACGCATTTCCAAAAGTTCTTGTTCGTGTTTTGCAGCATCATAATCGGCATTTTCGGATAAATCACCGTGTGAACGTGCATACGCAATTTTTTCTGCCATTTCAATCCGCCCCTTGGATTTTAGAAAACGCAATTCATCCTCAAATTTACTCAAACCGATTCTGGTCATATAAATAGGTGCTACCATATTTTTCTCCTCTTAATAATAAAAATTGTTATGTTTCAAATTTGGGATTCAGACAATAAAAAAACAAAGCCATCTAGATAACGGCTTTGTTCAAACGCGGGAAGATTTTATATTAGCCGGGGAGGGCTGATTTATGCTTGCTTGAGCGCAAAATAAGATTTTAAGACTTAATTTCCAAAATAATTTACAGATGTCCAAGCAAATGCCCCATTTTTGTTTTCTTCGTATTCATGTACTCCTGATTGATTTCATTCGGCTCAATCTCAATAGGCACACGTTCAGTTACTTGCAAGCCGTAACTTTCCAAACCTACTCGCTTGGTAGGATTATTAGTCAGGAGTTTCATTTTGCACACACCCAAGTCAACCAATATTTGTGCTCCAATACCATAATCACGCGGATCGGGTGTAAAACCGAGATGTAAATTAGCTTCTACGGTATCCAAACCCTGTTCTTGTAATGAATATGCTTTTACTTTATTGACAAGACCTATACCGCGTCCTTCCTGGCGCATATAAAGAAGAACTCCGCGTCCTTCCTTACTGATTGCTTCCATTGCTGCATGAAGTTGGCTGCCGCAATCACATCGTTTAGAACCGAACACATCGCCTGTTAAGCATTCGGAGTGAACACGTACCAATACCGGTTCGCCGATACTCCATTCACCTTTTACGAGAGCAACATGTTCCTTACCGTCAACAGTATTTTGATATACTTTTAACGTAAAATCACCAAATTCCGTAGGGAGCTTTGCTTCCGCTACACAATTCACCAATTTACTTTGTCGGAAACGGTAAGCGATAAGATCTTTTACGGTAATTATTTTTAAGCTATGTTTCTCAGCAAATGCCATCAATTCTTGCTGGCGAGCCATTGTACCGTCATCATTAAGTATTTCGCAAATTACTCCCACAGTATTCAATTTGGCAAGACGCAGTAAATCAACCATTGCTTCTGTGTGTCCTGCCCTGCGGAGAACGCCTTCTTCAACTGCAATTAAAGGGAATATGTGTCCGGGGCGACCGAGATCCTGTGGTTTTGTTGACGGGTCAACTAATGCTCTTACAGTTGCTGCACGGTCGGCAGAAGATATTCCCGTTGTAGTACCATGAAGATAATCCACCGAAACTGTAAATCCGGTGCGATGGATGGAAGTATTTGCAGGAACCATTGCTTCAAGTTCAAGCTCAAGTGCTCGACTTTGTGGCATCGGAACACAGATTAATCCCCGTGCTTCCATTGCCATGAAATTTATCATTTCGGGAGTGCAAAGTTCTGCTGCGCACACTATATCACCTTCGTTTTCACGGTCTTCGTCATCAACTACAATAACTAATTTACCGGCTGCAAGGTCTGCAACTGCTTCTTCGATTGAATTAAATCGTACTTCCATAATTATTTCTGTAGAACTGTACTGATAGCAACTTTTTCAAAACGAACGTAAGTATTATCTGCAATTTGGACTGTTACGATACCATCTTCGATATTGGTAATTGTCCCGTGAATACCGGATGATGTAACAATCTTATCACCTTTTTTCATTGCCTCGAGCATACTCTTAATTTCTTTTTGGCGTTTCTGCTGGGGGCGAATCATCATGAAGTAAAATATAAGGATAATCGCCGCAAAAGGCAAGATTGTAGTCATCATGCTTGAAATAGGATCTGCAGCAGGAGCTTGTGCAATTACGAACGATAGTAAAGAAGTCATAAGTAAACCTTAGTAATAGTTAAAAAAATGCATTGTAATGTAAAAAAAGGCGTTCAAACGCCCTTTGCGGAGAGTATCTCCATAAAATTATGCGACCATTGACGGTAATCACCCGAAAGTATTTTCTCACGTGCTGTTCGAACAAGCCACAAATAGAATGCAAGGTTATGCTGGGTGGCAAGTTGCAACCCTAAAATTTCCTTGGAGATAAATAAATGACGCAAATACCCAAGGCTAAACTCACGGCTTGCATAGGAATCTATATTAGCGTCGATTGGATTTTCATCGAATTTATATTTTGAATTTCTGATGTTGATTTTACCACGAGTTGTAAACAGTGTGCCGTTACGTGCATTGCGGGTTGGCATCACACAATCGAACATATCTATTCCCAAGCCGATAGCAGTCAGAATATTTTCGGGCGTACCGACACCCATCAAATACCGTGGCTTTTCTTTTGGCATTCTGTCCGTTGAGAAATCAACAATATCATACATAATATCGGACGTTTCGCCTACCGCCAAGCCGCCGATAGCATACCCGTCAAAATTCATATCGGACATTTGCTGTAAGCATTCTGCGCGTAAATCTTTGTAAACACTTCCTTGTCCTATTGCAAAAAGCATTTGGTTGTGTCCGTATCGGGGTTCGGAGGTATCAAAAGCGTTTTTGTTTCGTAGTGCCCAGCGTAGTGTAAGCTCCATCGAGTTTTTGGCGTATTTATAATCACACGGATGAGGTGCACATTCATCCAAAGGCATGATAATATCCGAACCGATACAACGCTGTATCTCAATTACACGCTCAGGTGTAAACAGATGTTTCGAACCGTCAAGATGAGAGGAGAAAGTAACGCCGTTTTCAGTTATCTTCCGCAGTTCTTTCAACGAGAAAACCTGATAACCACCACTATCGGTAAGTATCGGTTTGTCCCAGTTCATAAACTTGTGGAGTCCGCCAAATCTGGTTAACACTTCTTCAGTAGGACGTAAGTATAAATGATAGGTATTGCCAAGAATAATTTTTGCGCCGATTTCAGTAAGTTCTCTTTGTTCAATGGCTTTTACAGTTCCTTGCGTGCCGACGGGCATAAAGATTGGTGTTGGGATGTCGCCATGATCTGTGTGGAGAGTTCCTGCGCGGGCTTTACAATCTGTTGAAGTCGTGTGGAGGTCGAATTGAGGCATAATAGTTATATTAATGAAGAGTATTCTGCAAAAATACGGAGAAAAACAGCAATTTGCCTCGAAACTGTGTTTCTTGTGGGTTGTACATAAGATGTTAGATATATAAAATGTTGTTCTTTAGCCCAGTATGGGCGACCTGTTAATAGAAAACGAAACATAAACAATGAATAAAGCTCCGTTAGGGCGACCTGTTAACACATGCTTGCTTAAACAGATCGCACCTATCGGAGCTTTATTGAATTAATAGTAATATATGTTACTACAAACAGATCGTTCCTAGCGGAACTATAAAAAGATTAATATAGGGCTATGCTCTATCCCTATCGTTTTTCATAAATTTTCTAACGTATTGATTTAGAAAATACCTTCTGCTCCTTACTCTCCACAAAACCTAAATTCTTGTAAAATTCATGTGCAGTCCCCCGCATCACATTACTTCGTACTCGAACCTTTTTACAATTTTTGAAAACAGACCATTCGATTACCTTATCTACTAGAGTTTTTCCCAATCCCATTCTTCTGAAATTTTCATCAATAACCAATCCACCTATCTCAACAAAAGTCTCAGACTCTACCCTTAACGAATAACACCCTTGGATCCACCCGGCAATCTTTTCATCTGCCACAGCTACAAAAACACAATAATTATCGCTGGTTAGTATTTCAGTAAGACGTTGCAATGTTTCGTCATTTGCAGTCTTATACCCTAATTGAACGGAAAGTTTAGTTATTGTTTCATAATCACTTATTTGTGCTTCTCTAATATAGATGTTCATTTTGTTTCTGTCCTTAAATTAAGAATCTGAGGGGGATAGTTTTTTCAATCTGTGAATTGACAAAACTAAGGATACACATCCACTTTTACAAAAATGAATGACCAAAGTTTTCAATTGAAATCTAATTTTGGTTACTGACCATTAAGTTACTTTAATTTTGAGAGAATCTTAACATATTTTGATGATTGAACCTACTTATTTCATTATTTTGCACTTAATTAAACCAGTTTTTAAGGTGCTTTACTACAAATAACTTGTTAGTTTTCTATGATTTGGACGCTCTCTAACATACTTAGCATGATACGGGGAGTGATGGTTATTCCTGTTTGTATTGCGCTTTGGAATCATAATTCAACAGCAGTTGCAATTATTTGTGGTGCTGCAGTTGTTTCTGATGTTTTGGATGGGTATTTTGCCCGTAAATTCAATCAAATATCTGAATACGGGAAGATTTTTGACCCACTTGCAGATAAGTTGTTCGTAGGAGCAATGGCAGTTATTTTAGCGATTCAGGGGGCTGTTCCTCTTTGGTTTTTTTTGTGTGTGATTATTCGGGATGTTGCGATTTTTGCCGGAGGAATGGTGGTTAAGAGCAAAAAGGGAATAGTCCTTCCTTCCAATTACGTGGGTAAAATATCAGTTGTGTTTATTTCTCTTACGCTTCTTGGGGCTGCATTAGACTGGGGAAGTGCAACTGAATATTTAATGTGGATTTCCGTCGTAGCAATGATAATTTCATTAGTAGGTTATACAATGAGATTTGTAAGTGTTATGAAAGAAAATAAAGTATAACGCGGAATAGCACTTGAAAGAAATTTGATTTTATCATAATCTAAAATTACAAAATGGGTTTATTCGACAAAATTAAACAAAAAGTTGCCTCGGCTTTCGAGGCGGTTTCGTTTACAAAGCTCAAAGAAGGACTTGAAAAAACGCGCAATGCGTTTGTGAACCGCTTGAAAAGCGTACTGGGTAGCGGAAGGAAAATTGATGCAGCTCTTTTGAATGATATCGAGGAAATTCTCCTTACTTCCGATATTGGCGTGGATACTACCATGCGGATAATGGACGCAGTGAAACAACGTGCAAAACGTGACGGGTTCGAGGATAGTATGCAGATTTATGATATGATCAAGCAGGAAATCCTCACGATTCTTACTGCCGTTCCAACCCCAGAAGATGATGCTGTGTTTGCAGTTGATGAGAATAATCTACCCCATACAATAATGGTGGTTGGCGTTAACGGGGTAGGGAAAACCACGACGATTGGAAAATTAGCCAATAACTATAAAAATGCTGGAAAAAAAGTAATCATTGGTGCTGCCGATACATTCCGTGCTGCTGCCAATGAACAGCTCGAAATTTGGGCAGAACGTGCCGGCGTTGATATTGTGCAGCAAGCACACGGTGCAGATCCTGCAGCAGTTGCCTATGATACCCTTCAAGCTGCCATTGCCCGTAAATCTGATGTTGTGATTATAGACACAGCAGGAAGACTTCATAACAAAATGAACCTCATGGCTGAACTTGAAAAAATCAGCCGTGTAATGCGTAAACTAAAAGTTGATGCACCTAACGAAGTATTCCTAA
>CALMMI010000170.1 GCA_937868245.1 uncultured Ignavibacteria bacterium
ATTGATGAAGAACAATTAACTTTAATTTTAATACATGAACTTGGAAAAGCAAAGAATAGAGGGGTAGAATTTTTTTCCAAAAGTGGTTTGTATTCTGGAACAGGTGGTCTAGGTCTTCAAAATAAATTGTACACTGAATTAGCGAAAGAATTAGGGTATATCAAAAAGAATTCCAACGAGTTATCTTAATTTATACTAAAACAATAAGTATTGTATAAGATTTTTTAAAATTAAGGTCAGTTGTTACCAACTGACCTTAATTTTAAAATTGGAAATAAGTCCAAAAGTGTGCTTTAACTTCATCCTCCCCTACAACGATCTCAAAAACGCCACAACCGCATCCCTATCCCCTTTCGGTAGTTTCTTGAAATACTCACGTGCATTGGTTGCTTCCCCGCCATGCCACATGATTGCTTCTACATAATTCCTTGCCCGTCCGTCGTGAAGGAAATTGGAGTGTCCGTTCACAAGTTCGGTCAAGCCGATTCCCCATAATGGAGTTGTGCGCCATTCGTTACCTGTAGCCAGGTAATCGGGTCTGCCGTCTGATAGACCGTCGCCAAGATCATGGAGCAATAAGTCTGTGTACGGGTGGATTGTCTGATTTGAAACTTCCGGAAGGTCTGCAACCGTTCCCGTTGTTAATGTAGGTGTGTGGCAGCCTGAACAATTGGCTTGCATAAAGAGCTGTTTGCCGCGTTTTACAGTTTCATCCGTAGTACTCCTGCGGGCAGGTACTGCCAATGTGCGTGTATAGTGTACTACTGCTTCAAGTGTCTTATCATCCACTTCAATGTCATGAGCAGGAATTGCTTGTACCTGCCCTACACAATTTTCATCAGGGAAAACTGAAGAGGTAACTCCCATATCACCATTATACGCACCCGCATTTTGTTGGCGAAGATTCGGCATGTTGGATTTTAGCCCGAAACGACCAATTGCAGTTTTCTTGTTCACTACATCAAACACATAATTTGCTCTGCCGGAGATTCCATCCTTATTGGCATCCGTTTCATCTACATTAGCTGTTAAAACATTCTCGGGTATTGCTTCAAGCAATCCGAGTCCGAAAACAGGAGGTGCAACTCTTGGAGAAATCATAACACCTGCAGGCAATGCAAAATATGGGTTAACAATTGAATAATTCGGTATGCGTAAGCTGTAAACCTCTCCATCAGGAAATGTATCTTGATGTTCTGTATAACTTATTTGTACCGTTCCTTCGGGCTGATAACCATAGGTTGATCTTGGATGAAGCTGACCTCCGTAACCGGGTACAGGATTAGGTCCCCCGTCAGCAGAAGTCCCCGGAATACTTACACGGAAAAGCATGGAACTTAACTCCTCACCGTTACGAGGAGGAGTGCCGCGTCCGTCGCTTGTATGACAGCTTACACAGGAAACATTATTATAGAGCGGTCCGATTCCTGAATTTACAGGAGCGGGAGCCGTAACGAATTTTGCACTAAAGGCAACATCACCTTCCATGTGAAGCTCAAAACTTTCGGAAGAAAGATTTGGAGCCGGGTTTGCGAACGCTTTGGACGTTGCGTCGAATATAGAGGTTGCACCTCCGGATAATACGTCATTTTCTTCGGTAGTTGCTGGAGTACCC
>CALMMI010000171.1 GCA_937868245.1 uncultured Ignavibacteria bacterium
ACCAAGAAAAGTTAGCGCATTCCTATGATCCAGGAAATTGCAGACAAACAAAAACTAATGAAGAAATAAACATGTAAATATATTAATTAAGTGGCTTTCGAGCCGATTTTTTCATGGTTGTAAATATAGTATATGTTGTAGCTTAATCCCCTTGAACCTTGTTTTTGGCTGCTTCGTGTTGAATCAATCCTTCTTCTTTATATGGAATTCCTTTTAGATGAGCGTTTGCCCAAATATAATGTACGGATGTATAAACATCTATCTGTTGCTGAGAAGGTTGATTACTGTTATGTTCAGTAAATTGTAAAAGAAAAGATTGTATGTGCTTTTGTATTGTTTGCTTGGAGTCGGAGGTTGAAATCCGTTGCATACATAAGAAAAACAACCTTTCCAGTTCACGAAGAGGAGATGTTTCCTTGATCTGTCTTACAGCAGAGCGGGATATTGATGAAAGTATTTCCATGTTCCCAAGCTCAAAGTGCGCGAGTGCAAGATAGATTTTTATAACCGCTCTATGTTTTTGTGCATATTCCTTCGAATTTATATATCTGTTGCAGAGTGTAATACATTCTTGGTATCTCTCCATTTCAAACAACAATTGAATACATGCAGTTAGAATTTGTTCTTCCTCGTGATACCGTTTTAAATCCTGCCATTTTTCAAGTGCATTTAGAGCTTTGTGAATAAACTCACCGGCGATTTTATCCATAAATTTTCCGGTAAGTATTGTGCCTTCAAGTGCAAAAGATTGAAGGTCAAATCTGTTAACATCTGCAGTAAGCGGAATATGATACTTTTCTGGAGCGTTGCGCATTATATGCGTATATTCCAATGCTACATCATCTTGATAAATCCATATTGCCGCTGTAACTACCCACGAGCAAGCCCTTAAGTAGCCTAATCCGTCTGCAATTATTCTCTTTGGCTCATTTTCATATTCCTTAACCATAATCATTGCATGACGAAATCCCTCTGAAAAATTACTTCGAAACTGAGTCTCATATACAAAATGAATATAATGAAACAGTGTAAATTCAGTATAGGACTGATGAGTTGTGGAAGGAGATAAAAATGGATGACGCATCATCTCCTCAGCCCACTTTTCAGCTTCTTCCCAAGTAGCGAATTTAGTTATGAAATTAAGATGGGCATCAAACAAAATTGTCTGTATCTTTTGCATTTCGAGAACCCGTTGCCATTGGTCGAGAACAGATTGGGACATTGTCATAATCCTGCTGATAACTACATCAGAAGGTGCGTCGAATAAGTATTCTCCCGAACGGGCAATCAGAATTTTTCGGTCTATTTCCAAACTTTCTACAATTGCTGCAAAATCTTCCACTTCAATTGCCTTACTACGGATTCTCTGATTGAGTTTGTGGGCTTGTTTATGGAGATTATTCTCCATCAATATTTTAACCTGTCGTAACTGGGTAGTAATTGAATCAGTAGGGGAAGATGATTCACGGTAATGTGCAATTGCACGTAAAACAACAGTATAAATATGGTTTTTGTAAGCCGGAAAATTGGACGCAAAACTCTCGTTTTTAAATTTGCCCAACAGTGCTTTTTCATCATATTCTTTTTGTTTTGCAATCGCGTCGAACACTTTCAAAACAGATGTTTGTTTTGTTCCCGAAGTACGTGCGGCGTATAGCTTAAAATAACGCTTCTCCATTTTGGTAAGCGAGTGAATCAGTTCATGCAAATCAGTTGACGGAGTCATAAAACCTATCGGTAATATTCAAATTAGTGTCTAATTCTGCTAAAATACATATCTCTGAGATTTAAGAATGCCATTTTTTTTGTTCGGGTTTTGGTAACCACCTGCCGTATCTTGCACAGTAATCAAATATGATGGTTATTTCTAAAGGAAGCAATGGAGAAATCATCTACCACAAATTACATGATGCACATGAAGAATTTGATACGAACTACATTCCTAATTTGCCTTCTTCATTTGATATGTACCTGTAGCCATGCGCAAGAATCCTGGTTACAGATGCACGGTTCATTTGGTGCATCCTCTGATTATTTTTCACAGAACAACTCCACTCTTCCTGCACTCGATCCTGTTCATCGAGCTTCAATTAACATCTCGCTTAACTTATTCAATAAAATAGAACTTCCTTTCTCAGCCTATATTACAAACAGGGGAGGAGCAGGATACTCCCAACCGTTTAACCAGTTCGGAATAAATCCAAAGTTTGGAAACTGGCTTCAATTGCACGGCGGGTATTTCAGCAAACAGTATTCAGAATTTACTCTTGGCGATACACGATTGTTAGGCGGTGGTATCGACCTTACCTTAAAGAATTTTCAAATCTCGGGTATTTACGGGTATTCCCTCCTTGCACGCCAAGGGGACTCCACACAGAATTTTGGAGGTACGTATGCCAGACGAATGGTAGGAGGACGCTTGGGGTATAGTTCCGATAAAAGTACTTTCGGTATTAACATACTTCACGGATGGGATGACCCTACCTCAATTGCGCCAATACGTTTTACAACGTTACCGTTTGAAAATCTTGTAACATCGCTTTCATTTTCCACTCCAATTATTGATGAAATTTTGAATGTTGATGGTGAAGCGGGAATCTCCATGTTTACTGCTAACACAAGCGCGATATTGGTGGA
>CALMMI010000172.1 GCA_937868245.1 uncultured Ignavibacteria bacterium
AATTTATCAGCTTTCGATGTACACAGTACTCTCGAAATTCCTTTATACTGCAAGTTTGGGGATAGCAATTCTCTTTTGTTCCGTTAATTCTACGTTATCTTTACTATTAAATCTCGGATCTATGGGAGCAAGCGGGCTACTTGCAATTTATGTGCTTAAACCTTCATTTGCCCGTTGGAAACAGAATATCCCGGCACTCAGAACAGAAATCAGAGAATATGGATTACATGTATATATAGGACGGGCATTAGCATCACCTGCATTCAATCTGACAAGTGTTTTAATACCGTATTTAAACAACACTGCGTCATCTGCATATTTTGCGGTGGGGGGAAGCTTGTCTGCCCCTATGGTAATGGCTTCACAATCTATTTCTTCATCACTATTTAAGAATTTCAGTACCCAAAAGCGAATAAAAAACCGGCTTATACTGATAAACATAACAATACTGCTTGTACTGGGAGGCGGAATATACTTTGGGGCACCTGTTCTTATCCAGCTTGTAGCGAATAAGAGGTATCTTGATGTACTGCCTCTTATGTTCCCTTTAGTTTTGGCAGGTTTTTTTCAAGGATTCTATCAGCCCTTCAATTTGTTTGTTTCTGCTCATGGGAAGGGGATTTGGACAAAGCAAATCTCGATTGTTTGTACGGTGTTCGACATTGTGTCAAGTGTATTGTTAGTATCCTATTACGGACTGATTGGTGCATGCTGGCAAAGTGTGGCAAGCAGGGTGTTTTGGTCGATGATGATTTACTATAATTATCATAGAACTGTTCGTTCACTTGCAGAGTGAAACTAGGGTGAAATGAAAAAAATGCAGAGAAAGTGAAGAAAAAGTTTGCTCAAAAAACAAAAGACAATTATATTTGTAATCCTTTCGGGAAAAAAATAAGAAAAAGAGAGGATGAGATGGGGCGTCGCCAAGTGGTAAGGCAACGGTTTTTGGTTCCGTCATTCGTAGGTTCGATCCCTGCCGCCCCAGCAAAAATCAGCTGAATATAATAACTCTTCCAATCTATGTCTGAGTTCACAATAGTTTCAGGACGGTCAAACCGTCCTCTTGCAGAGAAAGTCGGAGCAGTACTCGGTCAACCCCTCGGAGGGGTGAATATCCAAAATTTCAGCGACGGCGAAATTTGGGTGAAGTACGAAGAGAATGTTCGCGGTGTTGATTTGTTTATCATACAATCTACTCAAGCTCCATCCGATAATCTGATGGAGTTGTTAATTTTAATAGATGCAGCCCGCCGCGCTTCCGCTAAACGTATTACTGCCGTTATTCCATATTTCTCTTATGCCCGTCAGGATAGAAAAGATCAACCGAGGGTTTCAATTACCGCTAAGTTGGTTGCTAATCTATTGACGGAAGCAGGAGCTGACAGAGTAATTGCAATGGATTTGCATACTCCGCAAATTCAAGGGTTCTTTGATATTCCGTTAGATCACTTATACGCTTCAACTGTTCTGGTTAGAACACTGATGAAAGAGAATCTTGATAATTTGGCAATAGCTGCGCCTGATGTTGGCGGAGTGAAGACAGCAAGAGCGTATGCAACAAGACTTAATGCAGATTTAGTAGTAGTAGATAAACGTCGCCCGGCACATAATGTAGCGGAAGTGATGAACATCATCGGTGATGTTCAAAACAAAAATGTTATTATCGTTGATGATTTGATTGATACAGGTTCTACATTCGTAAAATGTGCCGAAGCATTGAAAAACAAAGGTGCAGCAAAAATTATGGGTGTATGTACCCATGCTGTATTTTCAGGTTCGGCTATTGATAAAATTAACAACAGCGATGCAGTATCCAAGGTGTTTGTAACAGATACAATGCCCGGCAATTGGGATTCACCCAAAATTGAAATTATATCAATTGCAGAATTATTAGCAGAAGCAATTGTACGGACTCACGATAACGCTTCAATTAGCTCGCTTTTTGAGATTGTTCGCTAATACTAACTATCGATTTTACAGAAAAAATAAGTTGGAAATTCTTTTTAAGGAGTATATACTATGAGTGAAGTTGTTTTAAATGCTGAACCCCGTGCTACGGGCAAAAAAGCTGCAAAAGCTGTCCGTAAAAACGGTATGATTAACGGTGTTTATTATAGTACTGGTTCTGCTGCGATTCCAATTGCAGTTCATCCGATTTCTATGCGTCCGATTGTTTATACTGCCGATGCTAAAATTGTGAAATTGAATATTAGCGGTGCATCTTACGATTGTGTGTTGAAAGATATTTCTTTCGACCCAGTAACAGACAAAATTGTTCATTTCGATTTGTTCGGTGTGGATGCTAATGCATTAATCGAAGTTGAAATTCCTGTAACTCTCCACGGATTGGCTGTTGGTGTTCGTGAGGGTGGTGTATTGGAACATATCATGCACAAAGTACGTGTTTCATGCTTGCCAAAAGATTTGCCGGAACATATTGAAGTAGATGTAGCTAACCTTGCTATTGCACATTCAATTCATTTAAGTGATATATCAATTCCAAATGTTACACTGAT
>CALMMI010000173.1 GCA_937868245.1 uncultured Ignavibacteria bacterium
CCTTCAAAAAAGGTGGCTCTTCGTATTTATTTAATTACAGATATTCTACCCTGTCGCTTTTAACACCATTGTCACCGGAGGATGCGGATGGTACAAGTTATCAGGATTTTTCATTCAAGTTAAATTTCCCTACACAAAGTTCAGGAACATTTACTTTGTGGGGAATTGGCTTATTAGACCGCTCAGGTCAAAAGGCAGAAACCGACAGTTTGAAATGGAAGTACATTCAAGATAAAGAAGAGCAGAATGTACAACAATCGATGGGCGTTATCGGAATGAGCCATACGTATATCCTCTCTAACAACTCCTATATTAAAAGTAATTTGGCTACAACAGTAAGCGGACTCCGTTTGGATACCAAGCGCATCAATACTTCATTGGAGCTTCTGCAGTATAATACTATCAGTACTACCAATCAGAACTTTGTGTTGTCATCATACCTCAATACCAAATTTAGTATTGACCATATAAACAAATCAGGTTTTACAGTAACAGGGCTTGGTTATAACATGCAGCTCAAGCAAGCGGAGAAAACAGGAGAACCTTTACAAACCTACACCGACGAAACCGGATTTAGTACCTTAATAGCCGCTTATTCCAATTCATCTATACAGTTGACTGATGCACTTACCATGAATCTGGGTATCAGTAGTCAGATTTTTACATTGAATACTAAATACACAATTGAACCTCGGTTGGCATTTCGTGTGCAACTACCTGATGACAATGGAGCTTTGGGTATAGGTTATGGTAATCACAGCCGTTTGGAGCGTGTAAATTATTATTTTACAAAGTCGGTTTCAACAGGTGATGAACTCATCAACAAAAATCTAGATTTTACTAAAGCACATCACATAGTACTCAGTTACAGCAAGGAACTTTCAGAAAACGTATCTGTTAGGATAGAGCCTTATTTTCAGTATCTCTACAGCGTTCCTGTTATTCCCGACAGTTCGTTTTCCTTTATCAATCTTCAGAATGAGTGGTTTATCAATAAAAAGCTAATGAATACAGGTGAAGGCAGAAATTACGGAATAGACCTAACTCTCGAAAAGTATATGTCCGATGGGTATTACTACATGGTAACTGCCTCCCTTTTTAATTCTGAGTATCTGGGTGGTGATGGTATTTGGAGGAGTACAAGATATAATCGAAATTATCTTTTTAATCTGCTTGTTGGTAAGGAATGGCAGTTCGGGCAAAATATTTTAGGGATAAATCTTCGTGGAACCATACAAGGTGGAGACAGGTATTCACCTGTTAACGAAAGTGAATCGAATGCATCAAAAGAAATACAATATGATGAATACAATTCATTTAACAATCAACTACCTACTTCTAAACAGGCGCATTTTACAATTAGTTACAGAATAAACAATCAAGGAGTTTCGCACGAAATTGCACTTAAAATTATCAATGCAACAATGCAAAAGGATTTTAATGGTTACCGGTACAATACCATTACCAATACCATTGATGAGAATAGTGATGTAATCTTTATACCCAACTTAA
>CALMMI010000174.1 GCA_937868245.1 uncultured Ignavibacteria bacterium
CTTTAGTCCAGTTAATGCAAACGATTATGTTAATCATACTCTCGTCAATGAACTTAATAATATTATATCAATTATTAGTATACATAATGATTTTATTAAAGAATTTGAATCAAATAAGAAAGGAGCTTTAGCACTAATTTTACGTCATTATGTAGCAGATTATCTAAGGACTGAAGACTATTTGACAAAGGAATCTAATAGTAAATTAGCTTCAAAATACGTAGAAAAATGCAAAAAAGTTATACAAAAGAACGGAGCTGAAATACAGAAATTCGAAACATTCCTAAAGGGTACAGTTAAAGGGCAGGATGAATTAAACATCTATTTGAAGATTCTTTTTAATAGAGACGATATTAAAGTTGATGTATCTAAGGATATGTTTGTATTGAAAAGAGGGAATCAAGAGGCATCAAATATGAGCGAAGGGGAAAAGACAATAATTGCCCTGGCTTATTTTCTTACAGAATTGGAATCATTAAAAAGGGAAGGCAAGTTAAAAGATACAATTATTTTCTTTGATGATCCAATTTCAAGTTTAGATAGTAATCATATCTTTCAAATCAGATCATTAATTCAACACTTTTTTAATGATGAGAATAGTTACCTTCAATTGTTCATATCGACACATAACTTTGAGTTTTTCTCAGTTCTCCAAGATTGTAATTTGTTTAAGAAACACAAAAAAGACAATCCAAAAAATTGTAGATTTTATCTAATAAATCGATTTAAAGAAGAAGAATCTACCATTAAGAATCTGCCCCCTTCGTTGGATAACCATAAGTCTGAATATGCACATATTTTTTCAATTCTAAAGAACTACAATGATTTACTAGTAAAGGATACATTTGAATTTAATGTCCTTTTGCCAAATGCACTAAGAAGATTTTTAGAACTATATACATTATTCAAATATCCCAAAGGAGCTTCAGGAGTTGACGAACGTATCGAAGAAGTTTTTTCGCAAGATGAACCTCTTTTCCATAATACTAAACTCTATCATTGGTTTTCACATCAACAGCAATTTGAAAAAATTTCTCAGCATGATTCTAAATTGTTTAGCATTGACGAAGCAATAAGTCAGGTTATGACTTACTTAGAAGAAAAAGACCCGATGCACTGGAAAGGGCTAACTGGTGAGGAAACTAATCTTATATAATTCTATGGAAGTTAGCTCTAACTCTACCTCCATTTGCTCATAATCTCGTATTTTTGCAAAAGAAACTCTAACAACTATCACACAGGACTCCTCATGAAACGTACAAACTTTTACGAAATCCATAAGAACTTAGGCGGAAAAATCGTTCCTTTTGCCGGATTTGAAATGCCGGTGCAGTATCCTAAAGGTATTCTTCACGAACATAATGTAGTCAGGAGTGGCGTGGGTGTATTCGATGTGTCGCACATGGGCGAATTTGAAGTGCGCGGCGAAGATGCACTTGCATTCATCCAAAAACTGACCGTGAACGATGCATCCAAACTAACCGAAGGCAAAGCCCAATACTCTGCAATGTGTTATGAAAACGGCGGAATCGTTGATGATTTGCTCGTCTATCATTGCGGCAACTATTATATGCTTGTAGTGAACGGTGCAAACGTCGATAAGGATTTTGCATGGGCATCGGAAGTTGCAAAAGGATTCAAAAACTTGGAACTGACCAATATAAGTGATGATATCAATCTTCTCGCTATCCAAGGTCCGAAAGCACTCGACACACTTCAAAAACTGACTGATGTTTCACTTGCGGAAATTCCTTACTACAGTTTTACATTCGGTAAGTTCGCAGGGGAGGACATGATTATCTCCCGCACAGGGTACACAGGTGAAATCGGCTGCGAAATTTACTTCCGTGGTGGCGTGGATGTAGCAACCCGCGTATGGGATGCAATATTTGAAGCCGGAGCGGAATTCGGAATTGAGCCGATTGGTCTCGGTGCGCGTGATACTCTTCGTCTTGAAAAAGGATATTGCCTCTATGGTAATGATATTGATAATACAACCCATCCCCTCGAAGCTGGACTCGGATGGATTACCAAACTTGCAAAAGGAGATTTCAACGGTAAACCGGTAATGGAGGCAGCAAAAGCAGCAGGACTAAACCGTAAGCTCGTAGGCTTCAAAATGAACGTGGATAAGTTCATCCCCCGTCAGCACTACAAACTCCGTGTAGGTGGACAGGAAATAGGGGAAGTAACCAGTGGTAATATCTCTCCAATGTTGAATATAGGTATTGGTATGGGCTATGTTACTACCGAAAATGCAGCACCGGGTACACAGATTACAGTATTTGCACGTAACACAGAGTTCCCTGCGGAAGTGGTAAAAGTACCATTTCTGTAAATAACTTTCATTGTATTTCAAAAAGAAAGCCGCTTCCTGTTTTAAAGGAAGCGGCTTTCTTAATTTATGCTTGGGATACCTGTTGTTATATAAATTGGTAAGTATCATAATGCTTCAACGGGCTGTAAATGACATCTCATAATTTGCAGAAAAAACAACAGTCCTGTCATGCTGAACTCGTTTCAGCATCTCCGCAATAACGACGAATTAGCACGACCAGACAGCCACGGAAATCCTGAATCAAGTTCAGGATGACAAACATAAATTTTGTACTCTATGTCATTGTATTGTTTTGTAGATGGCTTTGCGGCTATTAGGAACTCAGCATGACAAACACAATGTTCTGTCACTTTGAGCCCGCCAAGAAGGGTTCAATTACTTGCCAGTCTATTTCTGAGTTTGAGAACCTACAGAACGATTCCCAAACGAGCCAACTGTAGTAGTCTGAGTTGGGGGTGAAACAGCATTTTGCCCGGTAGAAGTAGATGGTGTTATAAGCCTCTTCTGCCCAAAAGCTGCATAGTTAGTCGGGTAAAGTCCGCATCGAAATACATATTGGCAAAGACTTCTGTCCTGTGTTATACCACCCTCATTACATACAGGATTCTGGTATTCCCAAACAATCTTTTTATCTTTATTTATCTCAAAAAACTGCCCTGAATTTCCGTTACATATCATAGTGTTGCCGTTCGGCAAACGCTGTGCGCTCGATATAGTTTTGGAGTAGAATGCTGTTTCAGGATTGGAATAACTCCACTCTGCTTTTTTCGGAAGGAAGGATTTTCCTGATTCAAGTTCATAATTCCCTTTGGCATCAATAACCGGAGCGATAATATCAACAGAAGAATAATTGCCTTCCATGCGACCGAAACCGTTATTGAACACAATTATTTTTCCTGCATCGGGGCTGCCTTTTTCAATCCAATGCGCATTGTGCTGACCGAACAACCGCTGATCGTCACTAATTCCACTTTTATACACAAGCGGATTACCCCAACGGAAAAGTAAATCTCCGCCTTTACCTGTTTTGCCTCCTGAATGAAGCGCAGCAACAGAGGTTGGAACAGCATGGTCAATTACCCATATTTCACTTAGGTTGAATGAACTGACCATTATTTGATTCAATTCAGGATTATAAGCAATCGAATTGAAATGAAGCCAATCAGTTTCATCCCCTGCTTCTGAATAAGCAAAATTAATATCCATCAGCTCAGGATGTTTTGATACAACGCCATAATTTGCTTTTGACGGGTCAAAATCTTGAATAAGATGATCCCAGGCTTTCCACTCCCATACAATTTTACCGGATGATTTACCTTCGGGTTTGATTTCAACTATTTTTTCGGAGTAGAGATTTTTATCTACATGAAGAGGGTCACGTCCGGCAGCAATAGCTTCGGCGGCTGTTTTTACCTCGCATACAATTGCAAGTACATTTCCGTTTGGCAAAGGATATATGTCATGGTGCTGACATTGAAGTGAATCGGATAATTGATACGACCATGTCAATTTGCCGTCCCAATTATACTTTTCGATAATGCCGCCGTTACCGGGCATTCTGAAATGAACATTCCCGAAATTTCCTGTGCGAAGTAATGAACCGTCGGGTAGCAAATAGGCGGATTTACCGGGTGAATACTTGCTCTGCCAAGAATGAACCTGTTTGCCTTGCTTGTCTATCAGGTAGGTTATTGTACTCGACATCGGTGCAAAGAGAACATACCCTTCTTGTTGCCCCGCATCAGAATGCACCAACCCGAGTGCAGGACGAGATGAGGCATTATAGCTTAAAGACAGGAGAAATGCTATAATCAAAACAAGTAACGGTTTCATCAGGGCTATGGAGATAGTTCTTCTAAATGTTGCACAAAATGCCAAATTGAGCTGCAACATATCTTTTTGATTTCAATACAGATGACATATAAAAAGTCAAAACCATACACCATTTTAAAATAATTTTTTGAATACCTTCAATCTGAGTTACTCTGCACCACACAAATGCTGCTTTGTAAAAAAGTAAACTTCTTTTTGTGGAGTAGTGAGAGGCTGCATCATTCAATTTTTTGAACAATGAAAAGGTTTCTTGGTCAAGTTGTGAGCAGAAGGTTTGCCGTAGATATGACCTCACCGTAAGATTTTTTTTGTTTTTTTTTTGATAGCATGGAAACCACAGAAAAACAGGTTAAATTTGTGAAAAACAATGGTTCAATTATCTTTAAGAAACATGAATACAACTACAATACGACCAGTTCTTACGTCCGCAGACGAAATGAAATTCATCAAATCCCAGTGGAATTTTTACAAAGGTGATAAGAATTTCGTACCTCCGGTTATTATGGACAGGCAAAAGCTCCTCAACACTAAGAAAAATCCGTTCTTCAAACATTCGAATATGCAGCTTTTCCTTGCCGAAAGGGATGGAGCAGTTGTGGGCAGAATTGGCGCAATCACAAACGATAATCATAACGAAACATATCATGACAAGATAGGTTTTTTCGGCTTTTTTGAGTGTGAGAACAACCAGCAAACTGCTGATTTACTGTTCAATGAAGCGCATAAATGGCTAAAAGAACGTGGTATGACCCACTGTAGAGGACCGGTAAACCCCTCGCTAAATGACGAAAGCGGGTTACTTGTTGACGGTTTCAACTCGCCACCGGTGATTTTAATGACATACAATCCTCAGTATTACATGAGTCTTATCGAAAAAACAGGATATGCTAAGGAGAAGGATTTATATGCATATCTTCTTGAAAACAAAACATATATGACCGACAAAATGCAGCGGCTTGTAAATGTTATTCGTGAGCGTCATCATATTACCATTCGTGAGGTTAATTTTAAAAACAAGACACAGTTTGTAAAAGATGTAAAAACCCTGAAGGATATTTACAACGCAGCATGGGAGAAAAATTGGGGCTTTGTAAAAATGACCGATGAGGAGTTCGATTTTCTTGCAGCCGACTTGAAGCAAATAGCCGACCCAACGTATGCACTCATCCTGGAGATAAACGGTGAACCTGCCGGATTTGCTCTTGCCCTGCCCGACATCAACCAATCACTTATTCATAACAAAAATGGTGGGATACTTGGTGCAGGGTGGCATTTGCTCACCAAGAAAAAGAAGATTACACTTTTGCGTATTATCGTTCTTGGCGTTCTGCCTGAGCACCGCCGCACAGGGGCAGATGCTGTTATGTATTATGAGCTTGGAAAACGGGGCTTATCAAAAGGAATTACCCACGGCGAAGCATCGTGGATATTGGAGGATAACCAAATGATGAACCGCGCGCTGACTACTACTATGAACGGAAAGGTGTATAAAACGTATCGGGTGTATGAGAAGGGGTTGTAGGTGGGGGGAGAGAATACAGAGAATACAAGTGCTGTAATTGACGTTCAAAAAGAGTAAAATTAATTGATATTTGAGTGTTATGTGTTCTCAATACAAAGAAATAAAATGTAAGTTATGAGAAATAGTACCCAGCCAATAATTGTCTTTATTATAACTTTGGGTATTTTTTATCAAATACCTCTATTTGCCCATTCCGCGTTAAAAACTAAAATAATAGGTGTTTGGCAGAGTGGTACAGCAGTTGAATCTGATGCCCTTCATGACACATATACATTCTATCCGAATGGTAAGTTTATATTTACATTCAATCGATATTTAGGAGCTAATAGAGTAAAGTCATTATCGGGAAAATACAGAATTGATAAAGATTCACTATTCATAAAGGTTATAACAAGGAAAGAAATTGTTGGTGGTATAATTAGCAATTCATATAATCCGGGAGCGAGTTTAGGCTGGATAATTAGCGGTGGTAAAGAAAAAATCATTAAGCAACTTGATAAAGATTGGACTTCATGTTTCCTTGAAGTTTGCAAATCTGAGATTGTTGAAGATTATGACTCTAAAAGAGCAGTTAAATGTCTTTGGATATTTGATACTCAGTATTATAAAATAAGAGATAGCCCGTTCTCAAAAGATATTGATTGATAATATAGAGGTGTGCTTTTTTCTCGTAAATTTTCATTTATTCACCAAATTATGAGGTATTGTAGAATAAAACCCATGAAAGACATATTACTACCCATACTTGTATTTACTTTCATTGTCGGAGCAATAACCGATGCTAAATCTCAGAACTGGGCTATATATAAGGGGGCAGAACGCCTAAATGTGGTAGATATTATTGAAGGGGTTGATATTACCGTAAGGACTGATATTAGAATTACCAGGTTTTACGTTGTGGATACTACTTTAATTATAGTAGGATACAAAGGAGCAAGAAGAGATAGGGGTATACACGGTTATTATAATAATAAAATGGATACTTGGACAACATCACTTTGTCAAGTATTAAAAAACAAACGAATCGATTCAACAAAAGAGGAAGATTTTATAAAATTACAAGATTTATATAACCTTCAATCCCCGAATCCGCCAGATGTATGGGTTGACTGGAAGACAAGCCACTTACTTAAATTTAAGATTAATAATAAAATAGATTCGGTTGATTACGAAAAAGACCCATTATATATAAGAAACAAATATAAATATCTTCATCCTGAGATTGTACAATTGCGTGAGAGAAGTAATAACTTTCAAAATAAATGTTTATTCAATGTATGGATGTTCATAAAAGAAAAAAAAGATCCGAGATACACTCACTCTTCACAAGCTTTCTTATGCTTGTTTGACATAGAAAAGAAAAAGATTGTCAAGTCATTTCCTGTTGAATTTGGTACAATGGAAAACTTAATTATAGTTGAATGATTGTGTGTAAACTGCTTATTTACCTCACCTTGCCCCAACCGCCGAATACAACTTAGAATAATACTCCGTAGATAACTAAAAAAATCTCTATCTTTCTAGTAAATGCGGATTAATAACCTGTAAACCTTCAATATCTTTGAAGTCAGAAGTATTTCGTGTTATGAGTACCAAGTTATGAAAAAGTGCAGTTGCTGCAATTATAGCATCGGGTAACTTAGTTCTGTTTTTCTTACGAATATCAATGCAAGCCTCTACCACATTATCTGTTAGATCAAAAATAGTTGCATCGCTCATAAAGTCTGTTAGTAACTCGTAATGTTCCTTGGTAGCATTAAACCCAAGTACTTCAATTTTAGTAATAACTGATACATTTACAGCAGTATCAATTATACTATTCATAAATTCCATTCCTATTAGCGGAAGTTTATTACCAAGATAATCAATAACTGAATTTGTATCTATTAAATATCGGAGTTGTTCCATTCGTTACGTGAAGTTGTTACATAATTTTGAAGTTCGTCAGCAATTTCTGAAGGCAATTTTCCTGCGTACTTTTCAGAAAGCTTTTTTGGCAATTGTACTGTTTTTTTTAGTACAGTAATTATATCCAAGTCCTCTAAATCTTCCAAGAGTTTATACGCCTTATTGTTGTTTATTTGAATGAGTACTGTATCCATTGTC
>CALMMI010000175.1 GCA_937868245.1 uncultured Ignavibacteria bacterium
AAGAGTATATGGTTATCTCAACACGTATGGTAGCCGGTAAACCACTTGTGCATGTCTATTCCAACGAGCAGCTTTCAGATGGGTTTATTAATATTGAGCCGGATTTGGAAGATGTGTACTTCCATCAGATTTCTCAATTACAACCGGCAGTCATCGAGGAAATTTCACCATCAACGCAAGAAGGAGCATAAGTATGGTATTGAACATTCTCCTTTTTGAATTGAAGTATCAATTCCGCAAACCTGCCACCCATATTTTTGCAGGTTTGATGTTCTTGCTCGGATTTCTTTTCCTGGGAACTGAAGCCGCGTCAATCAGCGGTGTAGGTCAATTGGTTAAAGCAAACTCCCCGTATGCATTAACGCAAGTTTTTTTGCTTATGTCGATTATCGGGTTGATAATTCTGCCCGGAGTTACCGGTACTTCTGTCATCCGCGACATTGAGATGAAGACACATGAGGTACTCTATGCCACTCCCCTTACTAAGTTTGCATATATATTCGGTAGGTTTTCAGGGACCTATGTAGCAGTGTTGTTTATTTATAGTGCCGCTATGATTGGTGCTATGTTAGGTACAATAATAGGTCCTGCATTGGGTTGGATAAATGTGGATAAAATCAGTGAAATACACCTTATATACTACATAGTACCTCAGTTCGTTTTTGTAGCAACCAACGCCCTATTATTTGCAGCTATTTCATTTAGTGTAGGATTACTATTCAGAAGTTTTATTCCTGTCTATGTACAAGGGTTTGCATTGCTTATTTTATGGTCGGTTTCACAGAATTTTACCCGTGAAATTGAGAACCGAACAATTGCCGCTTTACTTGACCCGATGGGCTTTCGAGCTCTTAGTGTTCTAACTGAATTTTGGACTCCTGTAGAGCGGAATACTATGTTGATTGGATTCACCGGAGAAGTTCTTTTGAATCGATTACTTTGGACAGCTGTTGCCACTATCATCTTTGGGTTGACCTTTTATCTCTTCAAAATGAATACCGAAGGAATTTCAATACGTAAATCTAAGCGTAAGAAATCCGCTAAATCGTTTGCAATTCCCATGTTGGATTCAATTCCAAGTATCTCTAAACTCAGTTATGGGTTTTCAACCTCAGTTAAGCAATACTTTGCACTTACGCGGTTGTACATGGCAAGCATTATCCGTGAAAAACCGTTTATTGCTATTTCACTCATCGGACTGATGAACTTTGGTATCAATGCCTATTATACAAATCACAGTCAAAATTTGGATTTATACCCTGTAACCTATTTAATGATAGATACGATTCGTAA
>CALMMI010000176.1 GCA_937868245.1 uncultured Ignavibacteria bacterium
CTTAGTATATTTGAAGGTTTGGTTTGGTTCGACGGCGTAAAGTTTACCAATTTCGACCAGAATAACTTTCCTCTTCTTGCAGGGAACAGTATCCTGTCGGTAACCGAAGATAAGATCAACAATTTGTTTTTCGGCACCCGAACATCGGGTCTCTATAAATTCGAAGAAAAGAAAATAACACGGGTAGGTCACCAGCGGATGTTCGGCAGTATCCACAAGCTATTTACAGATGCATCAGGTGTAGTATGGATTGGTTCATCCAACGGTGTGTTTCGCTTAGATAATGGTACTCCGGTAGAAGTAATTAAAGCAGAGCAATTGCCCCAAGGATTTAAGTATTCATTCTGTAATGGTAATCAAGCAGTGTGGATCGGCACTCCCGACGGACTGTATAAATATACTTCCGGTTCTCCTGTACGGGAGAATGGATTCCCGCAGGCAGTTGTTACCGCTCTCTGTAGCGACAAGCTTGGCAATGTTTGGGTGGCAGCTAGTGATAATGTGGTAAAGTTATCGAAAGGCGATGCCCAAATGTCCATAATGGTTGCAAGATTCTCGAATAGCCCGGTACAGTCGCTCATTTCGGATAAAGACGGAAATTTGTGGATAGGTACTACCCACGGACTTTCCAGAGTAGGCTTAAATGGACAATTAACCAATTTTACGGAGGACTTAGTTCCAGATGATGCAGTTCTGTCGTTATATGAAGACCGCGAAGGTAGTTTATGGGTAGGAACATTTACAAACGGACTCTACAGATTCCGTGATGCAGCATTTTCCACAATTACAGCTACCGACGGATTGTCCGGTGATTATATACGTTCAATTATTGAAACAAAAGACGGCTCGTTGTGGATTGCAACTTCAAACGGACTGAGCCGCTGGCAGAACAATGCTTTCATGACCTACAATTCACGAAACGGGCTTTCTACCGATAACCCTATAACTGCATTGTTCGAGGACAATCAGGGTACGCTTTGGATAGGTGGCGCCGGTGGAAAAGTTGAGATGTATTCCGACGGAAAATTCTCCGAATTTCCCATCAGTACAGATGCCAGGGAAGTTGCTTATTCATTCTCACAAGACCGCTCAGGCACTCTTTGGATAGGTACAACACAAGCTCTCCTATCTGTAAAAAACAGCACGGTAACACGCATTACACCTGCAAATGGAGGTTTGTTAAAAGGATTGATAGCTGGCATACTCGAAGATAAATCCGGCAGGCTTTGGGTTTCCTGTTTGGGAAGCGGCCTCAGTTGTATCAAGGATGGAAAATTCATATCATATACTACTGAAAACGGTTTACCCTCTCCCGAAATTCTTTGTATGAAGGAAGATGCAAACGGCTCTCTTTGGTTCGGAGGATATAAGGGGCTAACACGCCTAAAAGACGGACACTTTGTTACGATAACAGCAAAGGACGGACTTTACGACAACCGTGTTTATTCAATCCTAGAAGATGCAAACGGAAACTTTTGGATGAGTTGCAATAAAGGGATTTCCCGTATTGCAAAAAAGGAAATTGAAGATATTATGGATGGAAAATCCAAAACGATTGTTCCGTTGATATACAGTAAGGGCGACGGTATGCAATCGTCTGAATGTAACAGCGGTTTTTCCCCTTCTGCATGGCAAACAAAGAGTGGCAGGCTTTGCTTCCCGACAGCGCGGGGTATGTCGTCGTTAACACCCGACAAAATGTACCATAACACAATCCCTCCACCTGTTGTAATCGAAGAAATCAAAGCTGATGCGATACTGTTTGCCCCGTCGGAATCTCTTGTTTTTCAGCCCGGTACAAATAAAATTGATTTTACATATACAGGTTTAAGTTTGCTTGTGCCCGAAGATGTAAAATTTAGATACCGTATTGTGGAACTCGATAATGCCTGGACCGAAGCTGGATCTCGCAGAACAGCATATTTTACGAACTTAGCTCCGGGTGATTATACATTCCAAGTATCTGCAAGTAATAACGATGGTGTTTGGAACGAAGCGGGAGCAACAGTCCATTTCACCGTAAAGCCGTTTTTCTATCAAACATGGTGGTTCAAAATTGTAGCAGTTGTTGCAGTTTTTGGAATTGGATTTTTGTTCTATTCCCTTCGAGTACGCAGTTTAATTGCTCGGAAAGCAGAACTTGAAACGATTGTGCAGGAACGTACTAAAGATCTGTCTCTTGCTAACAATTCCCTTGAAAAAGTAAATAAGGAACTTGCCGATACGGTAATCGAAATCAGTACGTTGAATGTAAACCTAACGCAATTGAACGAGGACAAAACAGAAGTTCTCGGTATCGTTGCCCATGATTTGAAAAACCCTCTTGCGGGGATTGCATTAACAGCGGCTAATATCAAACGGTATTTTACCATGCTGCCGCAGGATGAGGTACTGAAAATGATGGAAAAGATTGAAACTTCAGCAGGAAGAATGAAGGACATCATTATCAACCTATTGGATATTAATGCAATAGAAACCGGTAAAATGAACTTGAAAGTTGAAAAGTTTGATGCGGCTGCAATGGCAGGAAGCGTGATTCGGGAGTTTATAGACAGAGCCTCGGTTAAAGGTATCAAACTTAAACTTGATGTTCCACCAAAAGAAACAATTGCTCTTGCCGACCAAACTGCTACTCATGAAATCCTTGATAACTTGGTCTCGAATGCCATTAAATTTTCCGAACAGAATAAGAGCATTCAAGTAACGGTTCGAGGAGCAGAAAGCATGGTCCGAATAGAAGTAAAGGACGAAGGACCGGGTATCAGCGAAGAGGATAAAAAGAAACTCTTCGGACGGTATGTACGCTTATCGGCAAAACCAACGGGAGGGGAACATTCATCGGGGCTTGGGCTTTCCATTGTTAAAAAATTAGTGGAGGTTATGGGCGGACAGGTATGGTGCGAGAGTGTTGTTGGTAAGGGGACTACGTTTATTGTGGAGTTGCCTGCGGCGGAGTTTATGCGTGGGTAAGATCGGTAGATTAAGAAGCAAATTGATATAAAATATAGCCCATGATGCTTGTCATGGGCTATATTAATTTCTTTTAGAATATTCTAATGAAGACACTATTATTTCAATTATGAGAAATTGCATATTCATATTTCTATCTTTTCTTTTATTAGATACAAGCTGTTCTGTACAAATAAAGAAATGATATGTTTGATATAAATATGGAGAGATAAGGCAATCGCCCTAGCTCTCCATTAAAAATACAAGGATACTACATCGTCATCGAGTTATTCTTTACCTATAGTTCAACATCTATTGATTCAATTCTAACTTCACAACTACATCTAATCTGCTGTCGATATAAGGAAACAATCCAGAGCCTCCTGATTTCGGAGCACTATATTCTGCAGTTGTATAAAATTTGGGATGATTTTTTGCGACATCCTCAAGGAGTTTAGCAACTTCATTGCTTACAGTGAGAACATGTGGTATTCTGTAATAATCCATAACCTTCACATCCCTATATTCACCTATAAGATATTTCTGACTCATTCCACCACCATCTAACATGTAATACAGATAATACTTCACTGATTCGAATTCAACATTTTCTTTCGGAGGGTCACCTGCGCCAACTCTTATCGAGTCAATCCAATATGCTACTTGATAGAAAACAGTACGTTCAATGTTATTCTTATTATCAGTATATTCTTTATAATCATTCAAATTTGTAGAGTCGTAAGTAATGCCCGGGGCTTTTTTATCACGCCATTTTTGGGTAAAATTGATAGAAAATTGAACTGTGAATTTACTAAAATCTTCAATCGTATCAGTATAACACCCCGCTAAAAATAGCGGTAATATGCATATCCCCACTACTGCAAGGATTGTTGTAGTTTTTAGTATTTTTTTCATGGTCTGTCACCTTTCTTTTCATTGTTAATATTATTATTGTTGTCAAGCAGATTACTATCTTTAGTATCTGAATCAATCGACATAAACCAAAATGATATACCCACAGAGAGTACAGGCTGTGAAGCCAGTGCTGCATCAGCGTGGAGTTCAACAATTCCTGTTTTATACGACACTCCTGCACCAAGTCGCAGATTAGTAAATGATTCGACATCAATTTTCAAGTCTTTCTGATCACGAATCTCAGCAAACGGGCTTTTGGAAACATCATTTGCATCTTTCTCTCTAACAAAGGTGATAGTACCACTCAAATTTTCATATTGCAGTCCACCATACACGCTTAAACCGGAATTCCAAGTCTTGCTACCGTGTAATCCTATTGCAAATGAACTTACGGAAATTCCTAAATTTCGACTGAGGGAATGATAGCCTGCATTGAGAGCAATTCCAACAAGAGAGTCATCGGCAAACAACCCTACTAGATGATTGAATTGTTGGCTACCCATAATTCCAAAATAAGTAAGCGATCTATCATCAATAGGTACTGGGAGATAACGAACGCGCAACTGTGTACGGGTCGGGAAAGCAGCATTTATTTGTACTGCCGGCAAGCCTGACATAAAATTGATGTTATTTCCCTCGAGATACGTAACAGTTGAAGGCTGTTTCGGTGAATTAGACGGCGACATGGATGTTTGTGGAGTGCTGAATGTAGGAGTAGAATTACCTCCATATATAGTAGGCTGTACAACTCTTCCGCTTTTGTTTCGAGTTACGACGCCATCACGTATTTCTGATGTTTGAGTTACACTTGTATTTCCATAATCTTCCGGTTGATATGCATCGTAGGTTTTCTGAGAAGAGGGGATGATCATTCCGCTTGCTGAAATATCTATACCTAAACGCCATTGCTTTGCAAAATGAGCAACTGTAAATGTATTACTGTTGAAACTCTCACCAATAGTAGTAAACAACGGTTTGAAGTAACCACTTGCATTATTTGACGTTATCAGGTTAAACTCCTTCATTATCATTAAACTGTCTCCAGCTTTTACTATAACAGTTCCACTTAATAATGCGACGGTAAAAAAAAGGCATCGCAAAACTTTAGTCACAAATTGAGTGTAGATCATTTTAATTCCCTCCGTAATATTAAAACAAAATAAATTCATTACAAATTCAGAGAAAAAATTTCATAAAAAGTACTACTATATGGATACTTTCTAAGCAGTATATACCGGACTTATAGCAGCCAATACTATTCTTGTAAATTCACAGTATAATATTAATTCTACAATTTTCTACAACAAACGTATTATATCCACATACTTTAAACAATGACTTATGTCATGTTTCGATGTATATCGAAATTAATTTTTTAGAACAAGGAAGTCGGTGATTTGATTACTTAAATGTAACTACAATTACAACAGGAACATTCCTTGTTTTAACAAGTAGTTATAGTTTTTAGAAAGTCTAGTGTGAACTTTATGTAGTTTTGGTTTTGATGAGAATTCATCTGTGTTTGCGAGCCTGTACCCTGATGAATTTGAATAGAGAAGGTAAGTATTACTATTATTTGCAGAATCAATTCTAATTATAAATCATGGGTATATTAAGAGAAAATTACTAAGATTCAACAAGTCTCTTATCGATAAGAAATAGATTTGTTAGTCGTTAAATTTGAATTTACATTCTATCAAAAAGATGTTGTTTGATTCAATTAACATATTACATTAAATCCGCTTGTCTTCGGTTGAGTATTTTAACCCTTTTTCAGTTCTTTTTTTCTTACTTTCCCGCAAACCACGAATTCTTCAACACCACCCTTGCCATTGCATCAAGCGGATAATTCCGCACATTCGGCTGCAACATGCGGTAATGCATTTCATAAAACAGCATGAGGGCTGGAGCATCCTTCATTGCGAGTGATTCAGCTTTTAGGTAGTAGTTTGAGCGTTCTTGTACGTTTGTAGATGCAACAGCTTTGTTGAGTGCCTCTGTTGCTTCAGGATTTGAATAGCGGCTGCTGTTCGGGTAACTTGGTTCTGTTTCGTTTTTCGGTACAAGCGAGCCGTCTAATAAATTAATGAAGTTCTCAGCATCGGGATAATCGCCATACCAGCGCGTTCCCCAAAAGTTGATTTTACCTTCTTCGGCAAGAGATAACAGCTCTGCAAACTGTACAGTTTTGATTTCCAATTTTACATTCAATGCTTCACCCAACATTTTTTGTACTGCTTCTGCTACTTGTACTAAGCGTGGTTCTGTATAAATATGTAGTGTTACCGTTGGGAATCCCTTACCATTTGGATACCCCGCTTTTGCCATATACTCCCGAGCCTTTACGAGGTCGAGTCCAAACCCTACAATCGAATCAATCGGGTAATTCGGCATTACGGGCGGGGTAATTCCGTGAATTGCAGGAGCATAGGGCGCATTACGAAGTACATATCTTACAATTTTTTCACGGTCAATTGCGAGTGAAAATGCCCTGCGAACATCGGCGTTATCAAACGGTGCTTTGGTACACAGAAAATCCATAAACCATGTACACATAGCAGGTTTCGTTTGAAAAATATACTTATCATACGGTGGTTTTGGTGTGCGTGTGGCATTATCTACCACATTATCAAAAAACTCGGTTGGAATCGTAAAGCACTCATCAAGATTCCCTTTGGTAAACTCCTGAATCTGTACCTTGTCATCTTTTATAAAACTGATATTCACCTTATCAAAAAATGGGAGCTGATTTCCTGCAGAATCATGATTCCAATATGAAGGATTTCGCTTTAATATCATTTGGCGGTCATGATCCCATTTCTCGAATATAAAAGCACCTGTGCCTACAGGATTTTGAAAAAAATCTTTGCCGTACATTTCCACTGCCTCATGCGGAACTACACAACCGAGAGAGTTTGCAAGCGTTAACAGGAACGGAGCGTTTGCTCTTGCAAGTTCTATCTGAATCGTTGAGTCGTTAATAACACGGATTCCGTTTATGTTTTTGGGTGAATCACTTCCTGCAAGCCGGGCAGCATTATACTCCGTTGCTCCGACAACCCTATCCTTAAACGCCCAAAAATGCACAGAACGTGTTGAAGGATCACAGCACCGTGTTAAGGAATACTCAACGTCATGCGCGGTCATTTTGCGCCCCTTCCCATTTGGGAAGCACTTATTATCGTGAAAATATGCGTCTGTTCTTAGATGAAACGTGTAGAGTTTACCTTCGGGAGATATTTCCCAATTGGTGGCAAGTTCAGGTATTACATTGAGTGAGGAATCGAAGGTGATCAGGCGGTCGTAAATTTGAAGAGCAATATCATCGGCAAGCTTGCTGTTGATGATAACCGGGTCAAGTCCATTAGGGTTTCCGCGAACCATATTAATACGGAATGTTCCGCCGTAGGATTTTCCGTCTTTTGCTGTTCGGTATGTGTTGGTTTCCTGTTTAGTACATCCACCGATGGATATGAGAATAATCGAAAGAAATTGTAATATAATGGTCTGTCGAATATTCATGTATGCTCCAGTGAGTACGAAGTTATGTAAAGCAAATTTGTTAGTTAACTTTTCTACTGAAAAACAGAGACCTCGAAGTTTTTCAAAAACCTTCGAGGTCTTGAAGACATCAATTTTCTCGCGCTTTCAGCGTTGTGATAATCTCATCAAAATCACTTTGTTCCAAATAATATTTTTTGGAGCAATATTGGCATATAAGCTCGTTCTGCCCTGTTTCCTTCATATCGCGCACTTCATTTATTCCTAGTGTAGTTATTATCTCCTTAAAACGCTCCAATGAGCAGCGGCAGAAGAAATCAATGGGTGATGTGTTTACGATGTCGTATTCAAAAGGCATTACCATTTCTAGAATTTCTTCGGGAGCAAGACCCTCGTTCAGTAGTTTTGCAATTGGTCCCAATTTGAGAATCGCTTCTTCAATCTGCTCGATTTCACGCTCTGTTGCACCCGGCATTGCCTGAATCAACAAGCCACCAGATTCCTGTACTTTATCGTAATCCGACATCAAGACATCAAGTGTGATTGCGGACGGAATTTGCTCCGATTGCGTTAGATAGTAAGCAATATCAGTCGTAATATCACTCTTATGAAGCTCAACAATCCCGGTAGCAGGTTCAAACTTATTATAGAGGTATTTCGATACTTTTAAAAAACCTACGCTCAGGGCATCGGTCAGAACCTTAACTTCGCTTGCAGC
Organism: uncultured Ignavibacteria bacterium; assembly: GCA_937868245.1. Taxonomy (GTDB): domain Bacteria; phylum Bacteroidota; class Ignavibacteria; order Kapaibacteriales; family UBA961; genus JADJXV01. Next base: position 8,084 of record CALMMI010000176.1, read on the forward strand.
ATCTACAACTCCTTCGGCATTCTTGGCAAAACCACGTATTTCACCTACTTGCAACGCTTCCACATAAATCATTCGTACAGGGCCTGTCCCATCGAATTGCAGCACAATTCGCTCCTCACCTTTCAAAAATGATGAAAGTAGTGCCACTCCCGATAGTGCGCGGGCAAGCAAATATGCAGTTAAACCACCCAGTTGGTGATTTTCCATTGCCATTCGGGTTGTATCGGTAGATTTAACAACCGCTACACGGAATTTTCCATTCTTTGTTATTGCGCGGACTACACGGTCGCGCAAAAGGTATTTTTTCTTGAGTTCCATTGAATCTGTTTTTAGTATAATTAGTGTAATAAACTGTAAAATTAACCTATTTCATGCAATCTCCAAGTGACTTGTTTATCTGCATGGCATATATCTTGCGGTTAAAACAGTCTGTAATTTTACTATGACGGAATAGATACCTGCTAATTTTTAATTGTCTGATGCACATACTCTTTGTACGGTTTCAACATAGTCTGATTTTTGTAGTATTGCTTCTGCTTGCTTCATGCCAAAGCTCCGTGAGGTTTTCTTCGGGGAATCATTCTACCACTGATAATACTAAGAAGGTTGTACTGGGTAACCAAGGCAAAGCACTCAATTCTCTTCAACGAAGAATCATTACATCAGCCGAGAAATACTTGGGTATTCCCTACTGTTGGGGCGGTGCTGGTAATGACTGTATGGACTGTTCAGGGTTTGTGCAGCGTGTGTATAGTGATGTAGGCATTACATTGCCACGTACAGCAGCCGAGCAATTTAATGCAGGAAAATTCATAGCACCCAACGAAACGAAAGCAGGTGATTTAATTTTCTTTTCATTTGCAGGCTCTGGAATAACCCATGTAGGCATTTTTGCGGGGAATAACGAGGTTATTCATGCATCGAGTTCGGGCGGGGTCGTGCGGCAGACGCTTGCTGATAGTTATCTATCGGCGGGGTATGCCGGGGTTCGGCGGGTTGTCGGGTCGCTTAGTGAGCGATAGGGTTGAAAATGAGACGAGAGTTTACAATGGTAATTTCCCCTGATAATCATCTAATAAATAAAGAAATGACTGTGGGGGTAGCAAATTATAATCCTCACGTATACATTGTGGAACAGGATACTTTTCGTAACTCTTTATTTTAATTGCGAATCCTTGTTCTTTGTCTCGAAAATAGGCTAAGAAATAGTCCTTTGAAATTCCCGAATGCTTTTTTGTTTCATTCCATAAAGATTCAAGGTCATTTTTAATAATATCTTCAATTTCAAATTCCCCTATTATCTTTTGAACAGGAGATGATGCATATACAACAACCTTTTTTACATTTTTGTTCTTAAAAATAGCTCTACGGAATTCGTATTTTTTTGTACCCTCAAAGATTTTGGCAGCAAACTCTGGTTTGATTGATAATATAATTTTCATTTTTTAAAGGAATAGTTAGCAATTTTTTCAAAATGTTCTCGTTCGATTTTTTTAAATCCTCTAGGCACTTCATCTACACTAGAAATAGCTCCAAACTCTATTAGTTTTTCTAAATTAGGGCGCTTTTGTAAAGAAAACGCATATAAGAAGTTAACAATGAATGGTTTATAATTTGGATATCTATTCCAGAATTCTCTCAAATTTTCTTCCTTCAAAACAGTCCTTTTATGGCAAAGAGTGATTAGTTCTTCTTCATCTTTAATATTTTGCTTAATACTTTCAACAATTCCAATTGTTGTAGCAACACCTTTATAATATCCACCTGTGCGGTAAAAAACAATAATATCTCCAGGTGCCAAGCCTCTTTCACGCGAGTGAGAAACATACACTTTACTTAAAGCATTTCTATGAGCTTTATTAGCTATAAAATCATTAGGAGCTTCATTCTGTAAAATAGAATCAGGTAAAAGTTCTGTGTGATATTCGGGACGAATTGGTACAATGAAGACATTACTTGTTTTAGATAATCGAGGAAAAGTAAGTTTTGGATTTTCAGAGTTAACATTATCTTTGTTAAAATCTCTAACATAAACTTTCTCTTCACCACTCGATGTACTTTTAATTCCATGCAAGTTAAAACCCCAATCTTCTAGTAACTCAATTAATCTTGTTTGTTCTTGACTTTTATCAAATATTGTAACATAAATCTCTTGAACTTTGGCAATGATGGCATTATCAAAAATAATTTTTAGAAATCGCTCCCCAAGTTTCAGGCCATTACTCGTTACTTTGAATGTTCCGATTTTTAAGCGCTTTTTCCTTTCGAACATAGGGGTAATATCACCATATGTTTCAGTGTCATCCTCAACCTTAATATAAAGAAATGCTGAGAGAACATTATTGTTATAACATACGTATACAGTTTCATTACTTTTTTGATTAAACCACTTTTCGAACCCAATATAATCCTCTTTGAAGCTATCAAAGAAAGGGTCTTGAAGATCAATTGAACCAAAATATGCTTTTTCAACTGCTAATACTTTATAATTAACAAGTTCAGGATTCTCAGCAATTATTTTTTCTAAAAAAGTTTCAATTCGAAAAACTCTTTCAGAAATACCAAGCATTGCCGCTTTTTTATGAATTTTCTTGTCTTCAGATATTAATATATCTACTCTGTCACAAAAGACTTCATTTAGTAACTTCGTATCATTAAGATCATTAGGAAGGGTATCGATTTTTGAACTTACATCTTTGACAATTTGATGTAATGGTGCTTCTGTTTTTAGAGGTTGATAGCTTGCAAGTTTGAGTTGCATTGTGCTAACCATCTCGGTATTAGTATTACGACTAAGCTCTTCTGCTGTTAAAGGGTGAACATACTTTATGAATTGGAGTCTATCAAGCCAATTAAATAACACACCAATATCTTGATTGACAACTTTACTGGCTTCTCTATGAATTATAATATTGGTATCAAGTAAGACTCTCATAGTTATATAGTAACTGTTGATAATTTCTATCTATGCACATTACTTCTATCCAAAAATACGTTTTCCTAAAGCTAAAATACAAAATTATTTTAAATTTCGCATTAAAATTTTAAGTAATTTTAAAAATATTAGCAATCAAAGAAAGCCCAACAAGAAAATTTCTTGCAGGGCTTCTATTATTCAATCGAAATCCATCCACACTCCGAACTACTGTAAATAATACCAGAGAAGTTTACGTATTCTCAAACCCATACTGTATTGCTACTGCAAGTACCTCAATGTTTATATCTTTCAGTGCTTTGAACTTAATACAATATCCGGTTACACTCGCCTTGCCCAGTTCTTTTCCATACGTTTGGGCTAAGTATGTCTTATCATCGATACCCATGATATAGACGGAGATTCCGGTTGTATTTGCACTCATACCGATTTGATAAAACTCTCTGGTTTCTCCATTAGTATATTTCATGGTATAATGCCCATATCCTATATTAGGATTGGCTACAATTTTACCTTCACTGTTTTTACCATCCAAGAACCATAATTTACTATCTGGTTTAATTTCCTGAATGATCCGGTGAAGCTCTAGCATGTCGATACGTTTTGGTTCGGGTTGGCTATTTATATATTCTTGGATTTGCTCTTGTATGTTCATAGTAAAAGATAACATTAGTTGTAGTTAACTTTGGGTAGCCTATTTCGTTTTCAATATATCAATTTCTTGCTGTGCGTGCTTCTTTGCTCTTTCATCACCATATTTATAGGTCAACTCATAATATTTAATGGCGTTGGCATTATCGCCTTTCATTTTGTATGCCTGCGCTATGTTGTTTAATAC
>CALMMI010000177.1 GCA_937868245.1 uncultured Ignavibacteria bacterium
ATTACAGTAAGGCATTGGAATTTTTGAAGAAAGCACTGGTAATGAACGAAGAACTCGGTAACAAAATCGGTATCGCGCATAAGTTGGGCAATATTGCGATTATTTATCAACAACTTTCGGAATACGACAAGGCATTAGAGAATTATCACAAGTCGTTGTTACTCTACGAAGAGCTAAAAAATAAACACGGTATCTCCGGAAGCCTCGGTAATATTGGGCTTGTGTATCAGAAGCTATCGGACTATGACAAAGCGTTGGAGTATTACCAGAAATCACTTGGAATCTGCGAAGAGTCCGGCAATAAATTCGGAATTGCAGTTAATCTTGGAAATATCGGGCTTGTATATTCAGATTTATCGGATACTGCCAATGCCTTAGAGTATTACCTGAAGTCGCTGGCTATCATGGAAGAACTTGGCAGGAAGGATTCGATTGCACTTCTTCTTGGTAATATTGGAGTTTTGTACAAGAATCTTTCCGAGTTCACGAAAGCATTGGATTATCTTCAAAAGGCTTTGGCAATTCATGAAGAAATCGGCAGCAAATATGGAATTGCAATCAACCTTGCAAATATTGGGAATTTGTATGGTGACCTCTCTGACTTTGCCAAGGCATTGGAGTATAACCAAAAAGTATTGGCTATTAATGAAGATCTAGGCAGTAGGGATGCTGCTGCAATCAATCTCTTAAATATCGGGAATTTGTATGCGAATGAACGGTTCGACGGTTATGATCCCGAGAAAGCAGAAGAATATTTGCAGAAGGCAAGATACATTAACGAAGAACTTGGCACCAAATGGCAAAACGCAAACGACTTCAAATCACTTGCAGATCTTTACGAGAAGCAAGAACGTTGGAAAGAACATTCATATCATTTTAAGAAGTATCACGAGTTAGAAAAAGAAGTTCAAAGTGAAAAAGCCATAAAACAAGCCGAGCAAATGAAATACCGTCGCAAGATAGAGGAATCCGAAAGGGATCGCCAAATTAACCTTGCAAGGTTTCAGGAGCAGGAGAAAATACTTCATAATATCCTTCCTTCGCAAATTGCAGAAAGAATAGTATCGGGCGAGAAAACGATAGCAGATTCTTATGATAATGTTTCTGTGTTTTTCTCTGATATCGTTGACTTTACCAAGCTTTCCCTAAAGATAACAGCTGAACAATTGGTTGGTCTGCTAAACGGGATATTCACCCAATTTGACCAAATAGCCCGCAAGCATGGTTTAGAGAAAATCAAAACAATTGGCGATTCTTATATGGCAGTATGCGGAGCACCGATACCGGTGGAAAATCATGCGGAGCGGACAGCATTATTTGCATTGGAAGTAGCTGAAATGATGAATGATTACCGTATGAAATCCGGCGAGAAGATAGAAATCAGAATTGGTTTACATTCCGGTAGTGTAGTAGCAGGAATTATCGGAGAGAATAAATATTCTTATGATTTATGGGGCGATGCCGTAAACACAGCCAGCAGGATGGAGAGCTATGGAGAAGCAGGAAAAGTACATGTAAGCGATGATTTCGTAAAATCTCTCAAAGGTGAATCAAACTCCCTCTCCACTTGGGAGAGTGCCGGTGTAAGAGTATTGGAGCGTGGTGATTTGGAGATAAAAGGTAAGGGTATTATGAAAACCTATTTCTTAGAGAAAGTTAGCTGAATAGTTACTTCTTACTTGAAGTACGGAATTTTGAAAAGGAAAAAATCATAACCAACGAAAGCAACAACCCAGTAGTATCCGCCATCCAATCTAACACCTCACTCGAACGACCGGGTACAAAATACTGGTGAATTTCATCCGAAGCACCGAATAAGCAGCCGATTAAGAAGAAAAGCAAAATGTATTTTGCTCCAAATTTCAATCTAAGAGTCTTAGCTAAAAATAATTGCAAAAACATCCCGTACACAAAGAATGCACCTGCATGAATAACCTTATCCTGCCACGTAAACCCGAAATCGGGAATAGTAGGGCTCGACAAACTTGATAGATAGATAATCCAAAGAGAATAAAGTGCAATTGGTATTGCACTAAGAAAACGATAGTTCATTTAGAGAGGGAGTATATGACGAAAACCGTCCAAGAGTTTGGAAGCGGTAAGAGATTCTTTCGAATATTGTTTGGCATACCAGTCACCTGCAGAAGCATGAAGATATGCACCCAAGGCAGCCCCTTCAAATGGTTTGATGCCTTGTGATAGCAGTGCGGCGATAATCCCCGTTAACACATCACCCGAGCCGGCAGTTGCCATTCCTGAATTCCCGTTTGTGTTCCAATAGGAAAAACTGCCGTCGGTAATAATACTCGGAGTACCTTTTAGAAGCACGATACAATTATTCTTTTTCGCAAATTGAACTGCCAGTTCTGCCGATTCCTGCTCAACTTTTTCACGTTCTTCTCCAAGTAATCGGGCAAATTCACCGGAATGAGGAGTAAGAATAAATGTTTGCCGAAGTTGTATTTCGGGCTTGAGCAATAATGCTCTTAACCCGTCTGCATCCAGAACAACCGGAATTTCGGCAGGTATTGATTTAAGAAGTTTATGGATAAGTTCTATTGTTTCGGGATTACTGCCGAGTCCCGGACCGATAGCTATTACGGCTGCTTTTTTACACCCACGCAACAGGGTATCAAAATTTGAGAGTGAAAGTGTACCATCAGCTGTCCACGGAAGTGCGGTCGGCATAACTTCCGCCATAACGGAAGGGTGGAACGAGGTTGAATATAAATCTACCAATCCTGCACCTGCGCTTATTGCAGCATTGGCGCATAGGGCGGCGGCTCCGGGCATGGAAAGCGACCCTGCAACAATCATTACCCGCCCAAAATCGAACTTTGAACCTATTTTTCGTCGGTAGGGGAGCATCTCCCGAATATCTGAATTTTCTAAACGGGCAATCGAAGAATGTTCATGTATAATGGACTGAGGCGCACCGATACTTGCAGTTACTATTTCACCGCAAACATTTAGTCCGTCATTCCTGTAAAGCCCTGTTTTCTCAGCAAAAAAAGTGATTGTAACATCTGCACAAAAACAATAGGGATTTGCAATTCCTTTGGTAACGTCTAATCCGGTCGGACAATCAATGGCAACCATCAAAGGAGTAAAACTTTTCTTAGGTGAGAATTGATAGTCTCTCACCTTTTGGAGCAATGGAAGTACAATCCCTCGGAGTGAACCCGTGCCGCCTATGCCGATAAGAGCATCTACGATACAGTCGTAGTGCCTCAGATCGAGAAAGTCAATATCTTCATTGGTTTCTAATTGAAGGAGTGGAATCTCGAGAAATTGCAGGCAGGAATAGTTAGTTTTGGTCTCTGCCGACATCTTATCGGCAGAGCCTACGAAAGCAACTGCAACATTGGTAATTTCATGCAAGTGACGTGCAATAGCAAACCCATCACCCCCATTATTTCCGTTGCCGCAAAGAATTAAGATTTTTGCTGAAGAAACAGGCTTATTTCCCAAATATTTTTCAAGCTTCTCCCGGATTATGTCGGAAGCAGAGCGGGCAGCATTTTCCATCAGGACAAGCGAAGGAATGCCAAATGTTGTGCTTGCTGCAACATCAGCTTTATATGCCTGTTCTGCGGTTAATAAGTATTTCACTGAATTGATTTCGTATGGATGTAATCTTCTTTTTCGATAGTTAGTTACTCATCCCCGTTGAGTAACTTTTTAAGTTCTTCCGAAAGTCGTTCTTCAACGTCTTTAGGAATGCCGTCCGGCGTTATCGTTGTTCCTTCTTTCCGCGATTTCAGTTCGGTGTACACCGTATTTATCTGCGCACGAACTTGTGAAAACTCTTTAAGAAGGAATTGTTCAAATGCCATCAAGTGCATGAGCGTTGTTTCCAATTCCTTTTGTGTAAGCCCTTCGGGAGGGGCGGCAAATACTGTTTTATTCTTTACGGTATCTACCAATATACTTACGTTTTCTTTTTGAAAATCCCTGAGGTCAATATTATTAACCATCATCAGCTCTTCATCAGGTTGCAAAACATTTAGCATCTTGAGCAATTGATGAAGTTGCTCTTTGTTAATAATATATTCAATCATAGAATAGGATAAGTAAGGATAAGGAACGTATAGGAATTGCATTTCATACAGCACCCATCGGATTATGTTTTGATTACGAAACTACTGATTTTTGAATAAAACGAGTAAATTTTCTTAATTCTTCTAATAAAAATAGAGTGATTTTGTTGTCTGCATTTGGTATGCCAAAGAAAAAGCCACTAACACAAAGTGATCTGTAGTGGCTTAACGAATGACAGAAAGTAATATAGTAACACCCACACTACAAATGCTTTTCATCTATAAGAAAAAACTGTATTGGTATTATTAAAAAAAAATACCTACTTAAGGACTTTAGGCATTGGTAAAGTATCTTTTGAATAGATGTAATAGACAGTATTGAGAAGTTCATTTCCAGAATAACTTTTTTTCTCAGACAGATTTCCAAAGGTGTCATATTTGTATATATCTTTGGTTAATTTAGCACCTTTCTTTGATTGATAAGTTTCTTCTGTTTTGTTTCCATCTATGTCATAGATAGTGGTTCTTGTGGATTCTCCATTACGATATACTTTGGTCTTTATGCCTTTACTATTTGTTTTAACAACTGTGTTTTTTGCTACAAATATTGAATCTTCTTTTAACGTAGCTGAAAAATCTCTTTTTGAAGTCACCGAACCATTAGTATCATACGTTGTAATAATAGCTAGTTTGCCGGATTCATTGAAAGTATTTACTTTTTTTGACGTAACTACCCACGTTTCGTTCTGACGATTAGAATAAGTAATTTCATAAATGTTACCAGCATCGTCATGCTTATACGTTTCTTTCTCTTCTGTTATTAAATCATTTTTTTCTTTTTCATTGATTTGATGAGTGAGATAACCATTGTCATCGAAATAATAGACGGATGATTTATTCTTGGTATCCGTTTCCCCGTCAAAATACATTTGGAAATATGTTGTACACATCTTAAATCCACCTTTTACTTTTGTTACTTCTTGTGAATGTGTGTTCATAAATTGTAGCAATAGTAAGCCTATAAGAAATGCAAAGAAATTTTTCATAAATAACTTGGGTGTGGATTATTATGGAGTACTAAATTATTGTTGTTAGAAATTATTAAGCTGAAAGAGTATCTCAGTCTGTTTTACATTAAAGCTATTATAGAGTTTGAATTAGGTTGCAATTCTCATTCTTTATTTCCTAGTATAAAAAACATCTGCGATGTTTTTGCAAAACGTCCGCGGATGAAATCGAATGCGGCAAAGAATGCACTCAAAATACCGAAGAGAGGATGATACACCACAGGACGCTCACGGGTAATCGATACCCATCCCAAACGCTCAAGGGCAAATAACACGCTCGTTGTCCAAAAGGGCGCACCTTGTGTGTAGTTAGCTTGTATCACCTTCAAACCGGCTTTCTCAACTAATCCTGATAGACTTTCCTTGGTAAACAGTGTCCAATGACGCGGACAGTGAAAACCACCCCAGTTTTTATTTCGGAAAAGCCGTGCATCCCAACTGTCGATATTAGGTGTTTTGATGAGGATTATTCCGGAAGGAGACAGCAGTTTTCTTACTTGTTCCAGAACCGCAAGAGGGTTCTCTACATGTTCAATCAGGTTGAGCATCAAAACTACATCGAACTTTTTATCGGATGTAAAATCTTCGATACGTCCACAGAAATACCGGTGTCCGTTAGCTTCTGCAAGTTTTTCGGCATCTGTATCCAAATCGACTACTTGTGTATAGGAGATTCGTTTATCGGCTTGTTTCAGTACATTTAATTCCCAACCCGCTCCGCCGCCTACATCCAAAGCACTGAGCGTATCACCCGGAACTTTTTTTAAGAGCGGTCTGAAATACCGTTTATCAAGCCACGTTTTAATTTTATGAACGATAGAGTCCTGCGTTTGAGCAAACGAATAATAATTGGAAGGATAAATCTCTGCCAGACGATCCGAAGGAACAGGATGAATAAACAACGAACCGCAAGTGCTGCATTTTAGCAAGTTAAACAGCTCATTGGTTGTGCGATATTCAAGGTCAGTTGCCTGAGCCCAAACTGCTGATGTACCTGTAGCACTGCAACATAGGCAAACCGGTTTTGTAAAAGTGACAGGAGTAGCCATCGTGTGCTTACTTAATTGTGAATAATCGTTTAAACGTTCTGAAATACCCGGTGTTATGACGTTTCAAAATTTCTGCAGCTTGTGTAGCCAACAGAAATTTTTCTAAATCACGGAGACGGGTGTACGAAATCTGCATCTCCCAATGGTGGAGTAGATGCCTGTTGAATCCTGCTGCGCCAAGAGTTGATGCTACAATCCCCGAGCCGAACATACGGTTGGTTTGTCCGTGCGGAACTTTTGAATAATCAATGGAACTCAAGGCAGATTCACTTCGATGTTCAAGTAATTGCCGGACGGAGCCGAAGAAAGGGAAAATGATAAGAAAACCGATTGTCCATCCAATCGAAAGAGACCAGTAACCAAGCCATGCAGATGTAAGAACAATAGCAGCATTGAGCAACCCGCCGATAATCGCTTGTGAGCCAAACGTACTTTTTTTCTTTTCTGTTTCGGGAGTAGGGCGGGATTGCAGTACCTTTTCACGGTTAGTAAGTACTTTAATAACCCTAATTCCTGTTAGGGATTCAAGAATAAACCTGACGGTAAGTGCATCGAAATATGAATGTTCAGTGTCTTCCGGTGTGCCGAGGTGTCGGTGATGCATCAGATGGATAGGGCGGTAGAATTTAATATCCTGCCCTACAAGTGAGCCTATAAAAAAATTTGCCAGCCTGTCGTTCTTCTTGCGGTCTTTAGCCAGATTGAAATGAGCCGCTTCATGAAAGAACAACTGAATATACTGGTGAATATACCCGAATAAAAATGCAGAAACAATAATTGTAAGAACACGCCACGAAGGATAATATATATCCATAAGAACAGCACCTGCTGCTGTAATTATTAACGCAAGGTGACCCGAGAGGATATCCCTCCAAACGACGGGATAATTTGGTGTGAGCGACTTACGAAAATCCATATATTGCATACCTGATACGCTCAAAATTTGGTCACGCTTCAGATCTTCGAGTTGTTGTAATTCACGATCCATAATGTAATTCAAAATTAAAAGGTTAAGGTTTGTTCGGCTGAATCAACTCATCAAGAGTATTTTGAAGTTGCTCAGCTTCCCACATTTCTTGATTGCGACTATGAGCATAGATTAAATTGCGAATCATTCGGATAATTATTGTACGGTTTGATACTTTGTCGAGCATTGAATCGTTAAAGTCGAAGTTGGATTTGGAAATAAAATGCTTGCAGTCCTCGCGGCTGATAAATACCCCAAAATTGAAAACGTCGATATATACTCGCAGAACAGGATGGAAAACAAGAAAATGGAGCGGCATCCCTATACCATCCAGTTCAATACCAACTCTTTCACCCACAAGCATATATGCTGCCGATAGTGAAATAGGAATACCGATACGTGTTTTCATTAAACTGTGGAAATAGGAATGATCGGGTTTGTAATCAGGTGTTGCCCCCCTAAAACCACATTGTTCAAAGAACGCATCATTCAAACTCATCAATAGGGTAAGGTCATTGGTACTGTTAGTACGTATGAAACTGTGGTGGGCATCCAATGCTATTTCATCTAATTGAGCAGAAATTGCAGCTCCGTTTGTTTCGGGATACCCGAATTTGGACAGAAGAATAACCGATTTTTCCAAACTAATATCTTCGTTTCGGTTCTTAGCGGAAACAATCGAATCCCGAAGCGTTGATAAAGCACTTTTCTGGAAGTGATGGATTATTATCTCTGAGTTACGCCTGGTATAAACACTCGGAGCATTTTCAACTAATACTCTAAGATGAGGTACAATAGTGCCGCCATATTCGGTTAGTTTTTTTTGAACAGCTTGTGCTACAGTTTCATCCGGATCATCCAAGAGTCGGAGCAAAGCATCCAACTCCCCTACATTTTCAAAAACTATATCTGTATCGGAATTATATGGAATCATTTGTAGGTAAAATATAGTATAATTTGTTCTGCCGGAATACAATTAGCCGCTACAATTCAAGGATTTGAGTAAGTTGCTCCTTAAGATATTCAAACGCTTCTTGAGGGGTATTAATGTATCGAAACAATTCAAGATCGGTATTTTCAAGCATACCAACTTCAAGAAGATATTCAAAATTAAGAACTTTCCGCCAGAATTTCTCACCATACAGCAAAATTGGTAACTGTTTCCCAATTTTCCCTGTTTGTGTTAAGGTAAGAATATCAAACAATTCGTCACAAGTTCCAAAGCCTCCGGGGAATACTACTAATGCTTTTGCCAGATAGACAAACCAAAATTTCCTCATGAAAAAATAGTGAAACTCCAGATTCAAATGGTCGGAAATATATGGATTGGGATGCTGCTCGTGGGGGAGTGAAATATTAAGCCCAACAGAATCACCTCCGGCAAGATACGCACCTCGATTCGCTGCCTCCATTATCCCCGGACCCCCGCCTGAGCAAATTGCAAACCGTTTTTCTATCGGAAGAGAGTGTGACCACTCTGTTAATTTGTACGATAGTTCAACCGCTTCATGATAATAATTGCTAAACTCACTATGTTTAGAAAGCAGCTCTATCTGCTTTTGGATTAGCGGTTTTTCTTCTTCAATTGCATCATGCAATTCCTTGTTAAGAATATGTTTTCGCCTTTCATACTCTTCTGTGGAAAAAATACGGGCTGAACCGAAAAAAATAATTGTTCGGCTCACTCCTGCATCGTGAAATCTCCGCTCCGGTCCTAAATACTCTGCTCCAATCCGTAAGGAACGTGCTTCAGGGCTTTGTAAAAAATCACTATCGGTAAAGGATTTGGCTTCGCGACCACTGTAATTGTTGACTGGCATAGATGTTTTATAAATAAAGAATAAACCTAACGGGCATCATGGTATCCGCCATCCACAGATAAAATCTGTCCGGTAATGTATGGTGAACATGTTGCAAAAAAATAAACTGCACTGCATATATCATCGGGAGATCCATGCCTCTGCATTGGTATTCGCGATGGTGCAATCATTGCAGAATCACTGTCCGAAGGCTCGTCAGGAATGGCGATAGCACCAGGGCAAACACAATTTACGGATATTCGCGGGGCAAGTTCACGGGCTAATGCTTTTGTAAGGTGAATAACCGCAGATTTCGATACATTGTACGGAATCCTATGTTTCCATACTTCTAAACCGCCGAGGGAGGCTACATTGATTATCCGGGAGTTTTCAAATGCAATGGCGGAATATATCTGGGCAGCGATAAATTCACCCCCTAAATTGATTGAGAACGTTTCATCCCACATCTCATGTGTTATATTCTGTAAAGATACAGGAGGAGGGAAAATCCCTGCATTATTGATTAATACATCTGGTGGAGAATTGAATTCTCTCATTGTCATTTCGAAGGCATGTTCCATCTGACTTTTGGAACGAACATCTGCCTTTAATGCAATTCCGCGCTGACCGAGAGTTGCATCACCGATAACATTGATTTGGCGTACAGTTTGGAGAGCACCGTCGTGGGAAGTATGATAATGTACCCCAACATTCCATCCCTTTCGGGCAAAATACAATGCCATTGCCCTGCCTAATCGTTTGCCGGCTCCGGTAATAAAAACAACTGGTAAGCGGGAACTTCCCGTATGATGATACACATTAATTTTAGCAGGTTCACTCACTGGCTTGTACCCCATAATTTTGAAGTATTATTGCACGGGTGTTTCGATTGTTACCTGTACTGTACGAGAATAATTACGTCCCTGAGATGTTGTATTATCATACAAGAGTTCAGTTTTTCCTTTGGCAACAAGTGTTACCCTATTGTCGGCTAAACCGAGAAACTTCTGTACTTCTATACATCGGCGGGTGGTTAATTCCTGATTGTAGCTTTGCTCGCCTGTTCTATCGGCATACCCGGCAATAGTTACTGTTGAATTTGGTTGAATCCTATGTTTTACTTCTTCAAGCACCCGTTGGTTTGGTTTTGTAATTGTTGCACTGTTGTAGTCGAATACAATCAGTGAGAAACGTTCGATTTTTCTGTCGTTTTTAAGCTCAACTCTTTTTTTCTTGATGGTCAGTTGCTTTACAGCAAGTAAGGTATCCTTCGATTTCTTTACTCCAAGTATATCTGTTGCTTCCAATTGAATCTTAACAGGTGTTTCTACAAGCGGCAGAGGCGGTTCTAAAATATCCCACCTTTGGATAGTAGGTTGCCCAGTGCCCTGATAGGAACGTAATTTTTGCCCATTCTGTTCAACATTCAGATTCCATGAGGCAATTCCCGAATCGGAAAGAATTTTTGGTGTGATTTCCACATACGGCGGGTTGGCAGTCCGCACAATTTCTTTAAGGACAACCGGTTTTAAAATTTCTATATCGTTGGAACTAATTTCCACCCTGCGGTTTTCGGCTTGTCCGTCCTCATTTGAATTATTTGCTGCATTCTGAGGTAGATTCTGAGTTGAAATGGAAAAACGGTCATGAGAAATATTCCAAACAGATTCCAAATATTTTTGTACAGATTCAGCCCGTGAACGTGAAAGGTTGGGTGTTGTTTTGTCGCCACCCAGGGTATTATTTGTACCTGTAAGAGATAAAGTTGCTTTTGGATTTTTTGTAAGTCGCGAGCCGATGATATTCAATAAATCTTTATAGATTTCGAGTGTATTGCGTGGAAGATTCTCTTCGGAAAAATGAGTTGTTCTGTCGCTTTGCAAACGGTTAACATCAGTTTCAATCAGATTTGCATCACCGTCGATAAAGAATACATACGGCAAAAGCGGGAAGCTCTCTTCGGTTTCGGTTTCTTCGATACGAATTGTAGGCTGTGGTTGCCGTTCACCGTTTTTCTCAATTCCAACTGCATTCAGTGAGAGTTCAAATCTTGAGTTTCTTGGTATTTCCTTGCGGTATTCTTCGCTTATGGTTGTAGTATAACGGTCAATCCCTTCTTCATGTTTGATGCTTACATCTACTGCCGAACGAACTTTTGTGATGCTTCCTTTATCCAAGCCAACAACAGCTATTACATTTGTATCCCTGTGATAAACGGTATCCTTGATAATACGAATATCGGGAGTAGGGTATATAGGGAATTTGAGTGCAGCCCCAATTTGCAAGGCTCCTGCTTTCCACGATACGCCGGAAATATTTGTAAATGGAAGCTGATAGCGAATATCCGGTTCAATAAGAGCACCTTTCCCAACAGGCAGTTCATAACTGATACCCATCACTCCATTCAATTGAAATGAATTCCGGTCGGGAATATCTCCGCTTCCTTCGTTGCGAATCGATTTGCCCGTTCCATAAAACACAGCGTTATCAGGGGTGGTTAATGTTTCACTTTGGCTAAATGTACTTGTCATCAAATAGCCGAAATTTAATCCCACTCTGCTTCTAAGTCCACCCAAAAATTTGATAGCAACAGTGGGTTCGATACTGAGGGTAGATATTGAAGATCCTAGAAAATGGTTGACCATTACAGGAGTGGTTGTGTCGCGTCCGTTTACTGTAATTAGTGTATTGCCAATCCATTGCCCTACGCTAAAATCAGCACCCAGAGTTGAATAGCCCAATCTGGTTTGGAATGTCATAAAAGGCATGAGTTCCAATTCAAACAGTCCTCCTATTGAAAATCCATTGCCGCTTGCCGAAGTAAACTGCTGGCAGCAGTTCGGGAAACCGGGCAGCTCGCGGAAATCTGCTGTGTGTATGGTTCTATTATACGCTCCATACAAACCCAAATAATAGAGAGGAGCTTTCGGCT
>CALMMI010000178.1 GCA_937868245.1 uncultured Ignavibacteria bacterium
GCTCCTAAAGAGGTTAGGATAGACTCAGTTAAAGAAGAACCTGCTCCGCCGTCCGAAACAATGAGAGCAATCTCAGGTAACGGTTTCTCGATTAGTGTACCCGATAATTTTACCGGAACACGCACAAGTGTAAAAGGAACTTTGGCAAGCGCAAGTTATGTAGGCGACCGTTTGGACTGTACAGTCCAGGTTGATGTTTTTGATGCATCGAAACAACAGAATTTGGATAAAATTGTAACGGACAACAAAGCAAGATACAAAGCAACCAATGCAACTGCTACAACGATTAGCGGCGTGAAGGCATATTTGATTAACTATTCGTTTGCGAAGGATGTAAACAGTCGGGTTTACTTCGCAATTAAAGGCGATAAAATGTTCAGAATTACATTGAACTGGTTCAAACCTATGGAGTCTGTTTATTTACCGATTTTTGAAAAAAGTGTAGCTTCGTTCAAATTACAATAACAAGAATAAGAATAATTATATGACTGTAAACAAAGGGCGAACGCAAAAGAGTTCGCCCTTTGTTATGTTCGTACTTCAACGTAGAAAATGATACAAGTGAAACCATCAGTATTACAGAAAAACGCAACTATCGGGGTTATATCACCGGCTTCACCTCAGCGTGATTTTTCAAGATTGGATAGAGGAATAACTTATTTGGAGCAATGCGGCTACCGTGTGGAATTAGGACGTTCTGCTCGCAATAGCTGGGGAGGCTATCTGGCAGGAACTGATGAAGAACGGCGTAAAGATATTGAAGAAATGTTTGCAAATCCTAAGATTGATGCAATATTCTGTGCCAGAGGTGGGTATGGGACTTCCAGGTTGTTAAACCGACTGGATTATGATCTAATTCGAAAAAATCCAAAGATATTCGTTGGGTTCTCCGATACTACTGCATTGCAATCGGCAATATTCAGAAAAACAGGACTTGTTACGTTTTCAGGTGCAATGCCATCGGTGGATATGGCTGATACATTTAACTCTTTTGCAGAAGAATGGTTTTGGGGAATACTCTCCGAGCCAAAGTTCTATCAAAAAAAATCTGTACAAGGGGATAGGTTTTATAATGGTGGGGCAACAGGGAAGTTGTATTGTGGAAATCTATCGGTGATGACCACACTTTTTGGAACACCGTTCTGTCCTGATTGGAACGATGGAATCCTACTTATAGAAGATATAGGTGAAGATCCTTATCGAATTGACAGAATGCTCTCGCATTGTGAAAATACTGGCATGTGGGAAAAACTTAAAGGTTTGTGTTTCGGACAATTTACACCGAGTGATACACGTCAATCATCCGTTCCACAGCGTCCGATGGATGAAGTTCTAAAAGAATTCGCTGAAAGAGCAAAACTACCTTCAATTGGTAGCATTCTTTACGGTCATCAATCTGAAAAGATTACCCTCCCATTTGGTACGGAAGTTCGGATTGACGAAACAAACTCATGCCTTCAGCTTACAGAAAGTCCGCTTTCTGAGTAATAAGTTTTTGAGAATGTTTTTAGGGTAAATTCAAAAAATCTATTGTACTTGCTTTTGGAATTTGCGAAAAAAAAGGTATATTTCAATACTATACCCTGATGCTTCAGTAATTTCATCTGATTCGTTAGAACAAATTAAGCATAGTAAAGACAGGGCGAATGTACTGTTCAACTGAATAACTAACAAATTATCGTACATTATTTGATTTAAGACATAGATACCGGCAACAAATTATTATTTCAAATCTACTATGAAAACATCACGACTACTGTCAATCACACTTGCTTTATCTGCACTAGTTTTCGGTGCAGCATATTCTTATGTACAGCAAAGCGGTTCTAATTCCAAAAAAGCTCAAACTGTTAAAACCAAGACAACCCCTTCCGAAACAAAAGCTAAACCCAAAGCGGCAAGCTCAAAAACTGCTGAACAGGAAGCTGTATTCGAACTGCTTACTGAAGACGAAACAGGGCTAAGATTTAACAATATTATCCCGCCTGTTAAAGACTCGAAGAAAGGTAGCAAGTTGTTTAATATTGCAGCAGGAGGAGTTGCAGTAGGTGACGTTAATGGCGACGGGTTGACAGATATTTACATGACCCGTTTTATGCGTCCCAATAAATTATTCATCAATAAAGGAAGCCTCAAATTTGAAGAAGCACCCGAGTCGGCAGGTGTAGGAGATTCAGCATCCTGT